>JAIPIG010000011.1 GCA_021734805.1 Simkaniaceae bacterium | reverse complement strand
TCAGGAGCTCGCCAAAAGCCTTATTCAATCACAGTTTCCGGAGTTTTCGAATTTGCAAATTAGAAAATTCCATCCTAATGGTTGGGATCATGCGACATTTCGGTTAGGGGATGAGATGGTGATGCGCTTACCAACTGCTGAGAGATATGCGGCTCAGGTTAATAAAGAACAACAATGGCTTCCCTTCTTGTCTGAGCATTTATCCATAACAATCCCACAACCGATTGCCTTAGGGCAGCCCTCTCAGTTATATCCTTGGTCTTGGTCAATTTATCGGTGGATTGAAGGATATAGCGTCAACACTTTAAACCTCAATGAACAAGAGTTAGAATCGCTTGCTATTCAATTGGCCCATTTTATAAATGAGTTGCATACAATCGATGTGAGATGCGCTCCTAAGCCCGGAAGGCACAACTTTCTTCGGGGATCATCCCCCATTGTCTACCATGCTCAAATGCTGTCTACAATACAAGGACTCAAAGAGCATATTGAGATCGATATTGCGCGTGCTGTTTGGGAAAAAGCGATTCGATCACAATGGACAAAAGATCCCGTTTGGGTGCACGGAGATTTGAGCGCCGGTAACCTGCTCATTAAAAATCACCGATTAAATGCAGTGATAGATTTTGGTTGTATTGCGGTGGGGGATCCTTCCTGTGATTTAGCAATCGCATGGATGTTATTCAAAAACAGGAGTAGAGAAGTGTTTCAATCTCTGATTCAGGTTGATAAGCAGACTTGGGATCGAGCACGCGGTTGGGCTTTGTGGAAAGCATGCATCACTCTTCAAGCAATATCTAATCAAAACGCTGAATTTGAAAAATAATTAAAATTAGTGCATCAGATTCTTCTTCATCCAAAAAATAGTTTTGGATATTTTTAGGATACGGTATAGCTATGGAGATAGAAAAAAGTAGGGGGGCAGATGGCAGATGGAATTTCAAAGACATCTAGCGGAGATGCTAGTGGGGCATCATTCTTAGCATCTGAAGGAAAAACAGAGCATTCTGCTTTAGATACGGTATTTCGAAGGGTAATAGCTGAGCCCTCTTCTCTCGAAGCTAAAAGAGGACTTGAATCTCTTGCAAAAAGTTTAAGTGAAGACCATGTCATAGAATACACGGATCGTCTCACCGACGAAGAGCTCAATATTTTCTTATCTATAACAAAACCTATGACAGCCCCACTGATTAGAACTGTGGTGGATGGAGTTATTTTTGGAATAAAGCATCTATACATTGATGAGGGACCCGCTAATGCAATGGCGGAGCGTATCAAAAATGAATATGATAGAGGTAAGTATAGTAGTGGATGTGAAAGCCCCATTGCCCTAAAAAGAGCGATTCTTAAAGATCTGAAGGAAATTTGCCCGGATAAACATTTAGATATTCGATACGTTTCTAAATTAGATGATACATATAGTTTGTTTTCAAGACTTGAGATGCCTAGTTCGGAAAAATTGCAAGAAATAGATGAAGAATATATTGAGTATCACCGAGAGGGAAATTGGGGTATCTCAAACGTGCGGATTTTTGATGAAAATAATGTAGGTTATATCAAGTTTGATAAATTCCCTCCTGCTCATTTTGAAGAAATGAAAGGAGCCATTGATGCGGCCATGCGGACTGTTGCAGGTACAAAAGCGCTTATTATTGACCTGAGAGATCACGAAGGAGGCGATCCTAAAACAGTTGCTCTTGTGGCAAGTTATTTATTTGATAAACCTCTTCCTGATCATTTATGTAAATTTTATGAAAGATATTCTGGTAGAGAAAGTGTTACAGATATAAATCCAATAGAGCATCCTACTCGATTTGGAGGGAGTAAACCTATTATTTGCATAACCAGTGAAAAAACATTCTCTGCAGGAGAAGAGTTGACCTATGATCTACAAGCTTTAGGAAGAGCAACGATTATCGGAGAAAAAACAAAAGGAGGAGCAAATCCTACAAGGCCTTTTCTGATAGAAGGCACTCAATTTGAAGTAATGATTCCACATATAAGAGCAATCAGTCCTTATACGAGCACAAATTGGGAAGGTGTAGGAGTCGAACCGGATATTATTGCTCCATATGAAGATTCGCTCAATATTGCAAAAAAAAAGGCAATTGAACTTAGCTCGACTTTGTAACTTTTTAGGGCATGAAGGCCTCGGGATATTGCTACAGTTGTTATCGTTATTCGCGCCAGGGTAATTTCATTTCTTCACCACTCATATTGTGAATCTTAGACTCAACGCCTAAAACTAAGATTTGATCAGTAGGTTCATCACCAATAGTGAGGATAAAGAAATTTGTTGTATAAATTTGAGTGTGACTGAGGAGATCCGATCCGTTTGTGAATATCCGAAAAATCCAAGACCAATCTTTTTGGCTTCTTCCATTGATATTTTGACATGTGAATGACGAGCGGTATATTTGCATTTTTAATCGAAGAAGAGGGAACACCTAAAGCAGGTACAATTTGATGATAAGATAGGGTATTGATATCTATATCTGTGCGACATAAATATGAAAGGTTTTTTCTTTTGTTTGTTTCATTACTTGTGCAGAAATTCCATTTCATACAAGATAAAATTTTAATGATATTATCGCGGAGAGTTGACGTATGTCTTTTGCTAAAATTCAGGGGATTCTAAAAGATCAAGCAGAACCATTATTAAGCCATACCTGTAAAACCATTGATAAATCGCGTCTTCATGTTCCGGGTCCTGATTTTATTGAAAGAGTTTATTATCATTCAGATCGCAATATCCGTGTTCTCAGAGCCCTTAAAGATCTCTACAGTCATGGGCGTTTAGCGAATACGGGCTATCTCTCCATTCTGCCTGTCGATCAAGGCATTGAGCATTCAGCCGGTGCTTCTTTTGCTCCTAATCCCGATTATTTTGACCCCGAAAATATTATCAAGCTCGCCATTGAGGGGGGGTGTAATGCCGTTGCAACCACTCTTGGAGTGCTTGGGTCTGTGGCTCGCAAATATGCTCATAAGATCCCTTTTGTACTCAAAATTAATCACAATGAACTTTTGAGCTATCCGGAAATTTATGATCAAACGCTTTTTGCTTCTGTAGAGCAAGCTTATAACATGGGTTGCCGCGCCGTTGGTGCAACGATCTATTTTGGCTCTGAAAACTCACGTCGACAAATTATCGAAGTCTCTAGAGCCTTTGAACATGCCCATAGTCTGGGAATGGCAACTATTTTATGGTGCTATTTGAGAAATGCGCATTTTAAAACGGCAGAAACGGATTTCCATACGGCAGCGGATTTAACGGGACAAGCAAATCACCTCGGTGTGACGATAGAGGCAGATATTATTAAGCAAAAACTCCCCACAAACAATGGCGGATTTAAAATGCTTAAATTCGGTAAGAAAAATGAAAAAATGTACACCGAGCTCTCTTCTGATCACCCCATTGATCTCACGCGTTATCAAGTTGCTAACTGTTACATGGGTCGAATGGGATTAATTAACTCAGGTGGACCTTCAGGAAAAAATGATCTCCAAGACGCTGTCATGACTGCTGTTATCAATAAAAGAGCCGGGGGATGCGGACTCATTTCAGGCCGAAAAGCCTTTCAGCGCCCTATGAACGAAGGTGTTGAACTTCTCAATGCAATACAAGATGTTTACCTTGCTAAAGAGATCTCTTTAGCATAATACTAGGTTCTATTCGGGTTCACCTAGTGAAATAGGTAGGTTGAATAGAACGGTCTCTTGGGGGTCTTGATGTTTCAGCTCAATTTTCTCCGACTCCTTTTTGCCAATTTGCCGCTCCCAAGGATAGGGGCGTTTAGGCGGGGGAACCCGCGATTGGTCATTCATGATCTGATTCAGTGTCTGTGTCAGTCCGCCAAAAATAGTGTTTGAAGGGATTTTAGTTCCAATCAAAAGGGCGATTTTAGCTGTGGCAACACCTGTTTTGAGTTTGACATTTCCAAAAGGGCCCTCAAGAGGGATTTGTAGAACATAACTTGCAGGGAGCTTATTAATCCCAAGCGTTTCTTTTAAACTTTGCGCAGTGAGACCTACGATAAGATTCACTTGTTGACGTATCATGTCGACAGTTCCCCAGATACAAATATGGTATCTCTTATCGAGTAAAATTTCAGTACGCTCGATAGATAAAACGCCTTGATTCATTCGCATATAGAGGGGCGCAAACCACATTTGGAGAGAGTTAGGGGAATCTACTTTGAAGATGCCATTCACAAGTCCTACCGTTCCCGTATTAATTGCAACAATTTGACCCGGATCTAAGATCATGCGTGGAATTTGAGTCTGATATAGGAGATTCTCTGATAGGGGAAGGATAAAACCCTTATCTGAAATATCTAGTGTAATAGGCAATCGAGATTTAATGACGGTAAAACCGAGGCTTTCAAAAAGTAGAGCACTGAGTTTTGGCGTGAGTTTGAGAGAGCCGTGAATGGGGTCAGTGAGAACAAACGTTTGATTGGCGATCAGGCCATTGATATTTAAAAGACTATCGGTTGAATCAATGTCAATAGCGAGTCGTTTCATCGCCTCCTTCATATCAATATCGACATTGGCATTGAGAGACTCACCAAGTAGGCTCGAGATAGGGAATGCAAGAAAAGGCTGAGTCATGGCATCAATGATCACGGTTGGAAGTTGCTCTACATTAAAATGGGTATTGATATGCATGCCAAGAAGAAGTTTAGAAAGGGGTAAGTGGAGATCAATATGGTTCATTTCAATAGAACCGTCAATCTGAGATCGCATTTGATAGGATGCTATCGAGCCGGAAAGGCGGCCAAAAATCGATTCATTTTTCTTTTTCTTGAAGTCACATTTTAGAGTTTCAATTTCAGCTTGAGCCTCATGATTAGCTACTTTAAAGTGGTCAATAGATACATTTCCTTTAAGCTCAGCACTATTAAATTCTTGTCCGGGATCAATAGAGAACTTATTGACTTGAAGACCAATCTGAGCAGGTGCTTGTAATTGAAAAAGAGAGGGGCGTTGATAGCGAGCATTGCTTAAAGCTAAATAGGCCTCCGGAGAGAGCGACCAGTTCAAATCAATAGGTGCGGTTAAAGCAGAGAGGTTTCCTTCAGAATTGAAAGAGGCCGCCCCTTTGAAGGATAAATATTGAGAGGTAAGATCAAAGCGTAGGGAGCGCAAATGAGAGTCAATTTCACAATAAGTTGTTGCATTCAACGTTGGTCCGATGAGCTTAGAGAGGGGGGCATTGAGTTGAAACCACGGAGAAAATAAATCAGACGGGATTTTATCTCCTTTAAGATCGACGGCCATGAGATGGTTCAAAAGAGAATACTTGCCGATAAAAGAGAGGGCCCCCTCCTTTTTAACTTTCATCTGCCCGATGGCTTCAAGCATTTGAGTTTTGGTTTGGTATTTGATTTGAGAATCAATATTTTGAAAATCAAAATCTTGGCGCGAGTTAGATAAGGCAATCGTAAAATCTTCAGAAAAAATATTGGCATCCAACCGGTCCAAAGAAGAGTTTTTCTCTAAAATAAATGAAATGGAGGTTTCTTTTTTAAGATCGATGGGGAAGGGGAATTGCTGCATGAGGAGTTTAAAAACTTGTGGCGTCATTTTATAATCAATAAACCCATCTTTAGAGAGATGGATCGCTTGTGATGAAAAATGAACGTCTCCTAAAAAATGACCCGATAAAAGATGGCTCGATAATACAAGATCGCTTGCAATCAGTGAGGCTTGCTTTTTGTCTAAAATAAAATGGGATTGAAAATTGGCTTTGCAACTATTTCCAAGTAGAGAGGGGCGATCAATATCAGCCATAGATAACTCCATATGAATCATAGGAGCCGTTTGATTAGCAATGCGGCAATGCAGTTGGTTGATGATTCGATTGATTTGAGTGAAGGGCTCTCGAATATTTAGGCGATTCGAATCAATATCAAATTGTACTTTAGGAGAAGAAAAGAGTTCTTGAAAGACTCCGTTTAAAGAGAGTTTACCGCCTAGATTAGGGGAGGAAAAGTCAAGAGAGCCGACTAAAGAGAGATCATTTTCCAATCCTGAAGAAGTGAATGTAAAAGCGCCTCGATCGATAAGGATATCGCGCCAATTTAATTGGGACAACGTCGTATTCATTTTAAAGCGCATTTTTTTCCACGATAATAGAGAGGGGAGATAGAGCTCTTCGACCGATGTCGATAAGGAAAAAGGGTGTTTGATTTTAATGCCGAAGAGTTCAACAAAAGAAGGGCTAACTGTCCAATCAAAAATAAGCGGTGGAGAGTGATTAGGTGTATGGAGACTTAAGTTGAGAAACTTTGAATGAATGTCGGCTTCAAGATGATCCCGCGTCGAATCGAGGTCTATTTTCATATTCATGGTCGATCCAATTGACTCCGTCAGTATCGGATCGGTATATAAACCGAGGAAGTGAGCCAGTTCATCTAAGCCTTGTAATGGCAAATCACTCACTTGCGTCTTCATTTTAAATTGGGGAAGGGAGGGGTGATCGACAAACATTGCGCTCAAGGCCACGTTGCCTTTGAGCTCGTGATAAGCAGTTTCACAAGAGAGATCGCACATCGCCGATTTTTGTTTACGATCAAGAGAGAGGTTTAGATCAATAGCATTGATTTGCAGGGTTGTTTTATGATTAGAAACAAGACTGAGTAGACCGTTTTGAATAGATAAATGTTGAATGAGAGCTAGCGGTTGATAAGAGGCAGGGTGCGTTGGCTTGTTCATCAGTTGAAGAAATCTAGCCTTCGGCTCTTCAATTGATAAATGATTAAAGGCAAATCCATTCCAAATGAATTGCCATAGCGTATTGTTGATTTCAATGGATCGAATGCTTAAATCCATTTCAGAAGATGCAACTGTGAGGTTTTTAACTTTCTGTGGTTTAAACCATCCCAGTTGAAGAGAATCTATTTTAATCGTTGAATGTGTAGAGACAGATAAAAGGGAGGAGAGTTGATCTTTCCCCCATTCGCTTGATAAAATGGTGGGCAAAAAACATAGGAGGATAAGGATTAAAAAGCATAAAGCAAAAAACGTTTTGACGAGCCACTTAATGATGAACATGGGATGTTGTATCCTTCTTTTTTAAGGCGCGATCGTAAGAGAGGATCGCAATGATTGTTTTCGCATCGACAATACGCCCTTCTGCAATCATTTGAAGGGCTTCATTAATGGAGCAGCTGAAGAGATCGATTTCATGGGAATCTTCACCTGTCAGGGGATCGGGGTAGAGATTTTGTGCGGTAAATAAATAGAGTTTTTCATCTGTAAAGCCCGGCGTTGTGTAAATGTCGAGGAAGCGTTCGATATGGTGGGCATTCATTCCCGTTTCTTCTCTTAATTCTCTGAGAGCACAGATTGAGGGGTCTTCGTGGTGTTCAATCACCCCTGCCGGGATTTCAAGGAGGATTTCCTTCACGGCATGACGGTATTGCACGACAAAAAGAAGATCGCCGTTATCCATGATGGGAAGAATAGCTGAAGCGCCGGGGTGAGAGACAATATGATATAATTTTTGTTGCCCATTTTTAAAATTAATTTTCTCTTCTCGGATTTTAAGTCTTGGGCTTTCAACAATTTCCGTTACTTCGATCTCTGCATCTTCATAAGATTTTTGTATTTGTTTTGATTTCATGCTACCTTAGGGTGATCCTAAAAAATATAGGCCTTTTTATGAATATAACTGAATTTAAATTATATCATAATCAACTCTTTATCAACGGAAATTGGGTTTCAACCCATAAAAAAATTGATGTGCTCAATCCTTACGACTATCAGGTGATCGGGCAAGCTCCTCATGCGAGTCGAGAGCAAGTGATAGCTGCGGTTGATGTAGCAGATCAAGCCTTTAATCGATACCGATTTAGCACGCCTCAAGAAAGACGCTCCCTCCTTATGCGCCTTTCGCAGCTGATTCGAGAATATCGCGATGAGCTCGCTCGCATGATGACTCTTGAGATGGGAAAACCCCTCGCTGATGCTCTTGGAGAAATTGAATATGCCTGTTCCTTTTTGGATTGGTTTGCTGAAGAGGCTGCGCGCATTTACGGCGACATCATTCAATCAGACCAAGTCAATCAAAAACTTCTTGTTTCTAAACAGCCTGTTGGCGTTGTTGGCGCCATCACTCCATGGAATTTTCCTCTAGCTATGGTGACGCGCAAGATCGCGCCGGCACTTGCTGTGGGATGTACTGTTGTATTAAAGGCCTCAGAAGAGACGCCGTTTGTCGCCTATGCCCTAGCCGATTTAATTCAGAGGGCAGGATATCCCGATGGTGTTATCAATATCATCACAGGAGATCCTTGTGAAATCGGGGAAATTCTGTGTAGTGATGCGCGGGTGCGCAAAATTTCGTTTACGGGATCAACACGCGTGGGACAACTGCTCTTTCAACAAGCGGCGCCTCAGATTAAAAGGCTATCACTAGAGCTGGGAGGCAATGCTCCATTTATCGTGTTTGAGTCGGCAAATATCGATGCTGCGGTTGAAGGGGCACTGTATTTGAAATTGCGCAACTCAAGCCAGTCGTGTATTTGCGGGAATCGCTTCTTAATTCAAGATTCAATTTACGATGCTTTCGTCGACCGTTTCCAAGCCAAATATCAGCGATTAAAAGTGGGTAATGGGTTTGAAGACGTTGATATGGGACCTGTCATCAATAAAACGGCAAAAGATAGAATATTAAATCTTATCCATAGCGCCCAAAATGAGGGTGCGGATTTGATGTGCGGTGGGGATGCTTTTTATAATAGTTGCATTGCTCCAACGATCTTATCGGGAGTCACGCAACAAATGAAAATTGCCAATGAAGAAATTTTTGGCCCTGTTGTGACTCTAATGCGCTTTAAAGATGAACAAGAGGCTCTTGAGATCGCTAATGCAACACAATATGGGCTTGCCTCTTATTTTTACAGCCAAGACTTCTCTCAAATGATGCGCGTCAACGATCGATTGATGTTTGGCATGGTGGGAATCAACGAGACAAAAATCTCAAAAGCACAGGCACCCTTTGGGGGAATCAAAGCATCGGGGCAAGGGCGCGAGGGTTCACTATATGGAATGAGTGATTACCTCAATATAAAATATACCTGCTTAACTTTTGATTCCTATTCAACGGTCACTGATTTGGCAAGGTTGCGTGGCTGATCGATTTCACAGCCTCTTTCTCTTGCAATATAGTAAGCAAAGAGTTGAGTGGCAACTGAATAGGGAATACATGCCAGCTCATCGCAAATATCATCGGGCATCCAAATAATGTCATGGGTAATCGATTCGATTTGTTCAAAGCTTTCAGGAGCAAAAAGGAGGATTGGGGCACCTCGAGATTTGGCTTCAAGCATGTTAGAGAACATTTTATCTTTCGTCTGTTTATTACCGCACATTCCGATGACGGCAAGATTAGGTGAAAGCAGAGCGATAGGGCCATGTTTCATTTCACCGGCGGGATATCCCGTTGCATTCACGTAGCTAATTTCTTTCAGTTTGAGAGCCGCTTCTAAACTTGATGGGAACATATAGCGGCGTCCTAAAAAGAAAAAATGATCAAAAGAGGCATATTTTTTGGCATAGGACTCAATGATTGAAGCTTTTTGAAGTACTTTCTCAATCAATGAAGGGACTTTTTTCAGCTGCTGAATAAAATCTTGCCCTTGTTTTTTTTCCATGTGGCGAAGGCGCGCGAGATATAGGGTAATAAGCGATAAAAGAGCGAGTTGAGAGGTAAAGGCCTTAGTTGAGCAGACGCTAATTTCAGGGCCGGCACGTAAATAGATACAGCTATCAGCTTCGCGCGATAGGGTAGAGTGTTTAACATTGCAAATGCCAAGAACTTTTGCCCCTTTTGCTTTAACTTCTCTTACGGCGGCGAGGGTGTCGGCTGTTTCTCCCGATTGACTAATGGCAATCACGAGTGTATTTTCAGAGACAATGGGATTGGTATAGCGGAACTCGGATGCAATTTCCGCTTGAGTGGGGATACGCGCTATATTTTCAATCATTGAAGCGGCGATGTATCCTGCATGCCATGAAGTCCCACATCCTAAAATCAAAATGTGATGGGCCGATTGAAAGATTTGAGGTGAAATGGAAAGGTTTTGAAATTGTGCCGTTCCGAACTCTTCAGAGTAGCGGTTTTCAATCGTTTTAATAATCGTTTCGGGCTGCTCATAAATTTCTTTGAGCATATAGTGTTCAAACCCATTTTTTGTAATTGTTTGCACTTCAGCTCCAAGTGGTTCAAATTGAACATCGATCAAGATGCCTTTTTTATTATAAACGGCAATTGAGCCGCGGGTGATTGTGGCAATCTGATCATCTTTTAAAAAAAAGATGTCAAGGGATCGTCCTAGGAAGGCATTGGTGTCTGATGAGAGGTAAGTAGAGTGGTTTTGAGGATCGATTCCAATGACAAGGGGGCAGTCGCGCGCTGTAGCTACAATTAGATTGGGTTGATTTTTGTGAATAATGGCAAGAGCAAAGGATCCTGTGAGTTCTTTTATCGCCTTTTCAGTGGCACTTTTTAAATCGCCATTGTAGTAATGAGAAATCAATTTTGCGATGACTTCGCTATCGGTATCTGAGTAAAATTGAATTCCCTCATTGGTCAGACGTTCTTTGAGTTCAAAGAAGTTCTCAATAATGCCATTATGAACGACAGCCAGTTGAGAGTCTTCGTCAAAGTGGGGATGGGCATTTGCATTTGTCAAGCCGCCATGTGTAGCCCATCTTGTGTGAGCAATAGCGAGCTCGAGCTCTAGGTGTGATTTTTCTACAGCTTCGGCAAGCATGTTAATCTTTCCGACAGATTTGCAGGCTTGGATGCGATCTTCTAAAATCCCCGCAATGCCGGCAGAATCATAACCGCGGTATTCGAGTTGTTTAAGGCCCATAATACACGTTTTAACAACATCGCTTTTAAGCGTTTTCGTAGCGGGAATAAATCCAAAAATACCACACATATTTCACCCTATAATCATCTACCGTTGTTATCTTATGTTAGCAATGAGATATTATCCACTATATTGATCGTTTTTCACATGCAATGGCGAGAAACATTGGAAATTCTTTACGGCATCGGTTTTCCGCTTTCGCTCGCGCTCCAACAGATGTTTTTTCGCTACACCACTCTTTGATTTCATCGATCCAAAAACCGCTTTTCTTTAACATATGACTCAGTGCAGATAGACTATGGTGATAGGAGTATGTTAATGAGGATTTTTCTTTTTGCCCCGGGTTCATTTGGATGGGGATTTCCATAGGGCTCATATATTGATCCACTCTTCTGTACTGAAGCTTTTTGGGTTCATCATACCCCCATGAGGATTGACGCGGGATACGAAAACAAGGGTGGTTGAGGACAATGACAAGGCGGCCATGATCTTGAAGATGCTTGGCAATCTGCGATAAAACCTTTTCAGGCTCTTTCATGTTTTGTAGAGCGAGTAGGATCACCGCATGAGAAAATGTTGTCTCAAAAGGGAAAGGATGTGTTGCATCGTGTAAGAGAAAAGAGTGTGAAGAGTTGGGTTTTCGCGCTTTTGCCATTTGGATCAGTTTTTTTGAACTATCCATTCCGAAATAAGCGACGTCTTTTGGGATCGATCGGCTCATAATTCCTTGCCCACATCCCACATCGAGAAGAGAGTGTTTTTTATTGGCATCAAGGGCTAACAAGGGGATAAGTTGCGGTAAAATAATTTCACTGTGAAAATAATTGCCTTCTCGGTCGATATATTGATCGTACCATTTTGCAACAGATTCCCATGATGTGGTTTTTTTATTCATAAATAACTTTTCTCTCGCTATGGTGTGGTTGAAGTGTAAATCCAATAAAGGGGTATCCCTATTATGACATATGAGCATCTTGATCGCAAAGTCAAAAGCTGTATGACGCCGCTCAAAACGGTTGTGTTAGAGCATCAAACGATTGACGAGGCGATCGCCGTGTTGAGAAATAAGGATATTTATGAAAAAGTGCTTTATTTCTATGTCATTGATGAAGAAGGACGGCTCAAAGGGCTTGTTTCAACTCGTAACCTTCTTCTTAAAAAATCCAATACAAAAATTGCCGATATTACTGAGCCCCATGTCATTGCACTCAATGAGAATCAGACGGTTCATGAGGCCATGGAAGTAATGGAAACGCAGCGCTTACTCGCGCTTCCCGTGGTTGATGAACACAATCGTCTTGTGGGCAGTATTGATGTGGGTGTATATATCGAAGAATCTGTCGATGTCGCCCATGCAAAAAAACGGCTGCAAATTTTTCAAATGTTAGGGGTGATTATTGAAGAAGGGCGTCCTTTTTCCACCCTTTATACTTATCGCAATCGCATGCCATGGATTTTATGCACGATTATTGGGGGGCTCTCTTGTGCGGCAATCTCTAGGATTTTTGAGAATATCCTCCAGCAGATTATTATCCTTGCGATGTTCATTCCGCTTGTTTTATCGCTTTCGGAATCAATTTCAATGCAATCGATGACTCAAAGCCTCAATCAAACCAATTTGAAATTCAATCTCAAGGGTCTTCTTAAGCAGTGCAAATTATACGTCTTGCTCTCTGTTACCTGCTCCGTTATTGTCGGCTCACTTTCCATTTTTTGGGGCGATGGATACGAACCTGCGATTATTATTTCCGGAGGGATCCTGATTTCAATTGTAATCAGTGCTTTGATTGGGGCGGCAATTCCCTTTGCGCTTCATCGGCTCAAACTCGATCCTAAAGTAGCAGCAGGTCCCGTCGTATTAATGTTGGCCGATGTCGTCACGACCACCATTTATTTCCTCATCGCCTCATTCATCATCCATGCCGAACATGTCTAAGGCGCCTTTGAAGGATTGAGATTCCAAGAGGGCTTTTTGAATTTTAAAATGATAAAGGGAATGGTGCAGAAGATGCAAATTCCTATAAGAAGAAACGACTCATAAAAAAGGGCCTTGCCAAAGTTAAGTTCTTCGGGCGGAAAAAATCCCGTCAAAAAAACGCCAATCGCGCCTAAAAGTCCAAGTCCTCCTACAAACCACATTCCAAAATTACCGAAGGGGATTTTGAAAGCCCTTTGAATATGCGGTTTTTTATAGCGTAGAACAATGGCTGATATAAACATCAGTGCGTACATAATCAGGTAGAGCTGAGATGAGAGGGCGACAAGAACCCAAACAGAGGCGCTAACACTTGGGAAAATAAAGAAAGCTAAAGCAAGAATCGATACGACAACTGCCTGCCCAACGAGCATCACAATCGGCATGCCAAATTTATTTTCTTTATGGAAAACGGGAGGAAAATCCCCATTTTCAGCTGCTGCGAGAAGCCCTCGTGAGGGACCGGCTATCCATGTGCTCAGAGTTGCAAGAGCCCCAATCATAATCATGAATGCAAGGATCGGAATAAAGAAAGGTAGGTTGTACTGAGTAAAGACATAATAGATTGTTGCAATGCTGCCGGCAGTTAAACTGATTTCAGATTTTGGGATAATAAATGCAATCGCAAGTGATCCCAAAATAGAGAGCACTACAATGATAAGGGCAGACAAGAAAATGGCTTTGGGATAGTTGCGTTGAGGATTAATCACGTCATTAGCATGAACGGCAGGCATTTCCATTCCGGCAAAGCTGAGGATCACGCCTGTGAGCAGTGTAAATTGGTGAAGAGAATTAATTTTAGGGAAAGCGTGACTCCAGCTCATTTCAATTTGAATGGGATTAGGCGTTGTCAGCCACCAGAATCCGAGAAAAATAATGAGTACTCCCGGAACTAGAGTACCAATAATGGCTCCAACCGAACTAATCCATCCTGATAATTTCATCCCCCTTAAATTGATGAGGGTGAACATCCAAAAGGAGACGATGATAACACTAAATGTAAATACCGGATTTTGAGCTAGAGCAGGCATAAAGACAAAGGCCAGTGTTCCGGCAACAAACGATAGAAGAAGGGGGTAATAGACGACATTTTCTACCCAAAGAAGCCAAACGGCTAAAAATCCCCATCGATGTCCAAGAGCTTCTCTTACCCATACAAAAATCCCTCCCTTATGAGGCCATCCGGTTGCGAGCTCTGCTGCGATGAATGAGACGGGGAGTAGAAAGATAATTGCCGCAAGCAAAATGTAGAAAATAGCTGAAAAACCAAATTCAGCAGTCAAAGGCCAGTTTCGGATGCTTAAAATCGTCGCGATGTTAATCATTGTCAGTAGGAAGACATTCAAACTTTTATTCTTTTTCATTGGGGCTATTCTCCGATCAATCCAAATATTGCAGTCTATTTTAAATGAGATTTTTATTTTTTCCCACCCCTATCTTTTTATATGGCTCGTGATTTAACTCGACTTTGCAACTTTTTGGGCCCGCCTGCCCCGTCTATTTGCGCATCATGCGCTCGACCGTAGGTCGAGCTAGGAGATTATTAAAACCGGGAAGGGGTAAAAAACCCCTTCCCGGTTTTAATAACTCCCCCGAAAACAAATATCTCGAGGCCTTTGGGTCCAAAAAGTTGCAAAGTCGAGTTTAAGAATTCAGAGCTTATCGAAGTTGCATTTCAAACTCATGAAGTATTGCTTGATGTTGGAGGAGTTTAATGGATCGTGGGTTGCTGTGAGTATATGAATAGCCGGCGTGGTGGATGGCATGGGCCAATTTCAGATTAGCCAATGAGATGGCAAGCTCAAAAGGGTCATAGCCCGGCGGTATCGATGATCTCATTGAGAATGAGCTTTTCTGACTTTGAAGGTTTTTTTATCATTTCTTTTCCTTGCTAGTTAAATATGCCTATAACAGCATAGGTCTATCGTTTTTATATACCTAATAAGGCATATATTTGCAATAAATCCATGCCTTTAATGCTATAAAATATTTATGAGATGTGATTGCCAATCTTGTAAAATTAACCAAAAAAATACGAGGTCCTTGGCTCTTGTTTATACTGGGGGGATTCAAGAGTTGGGATTTTTAGAAGCCGGCGATGCGCGCTGGTCGATCGGGCCGAAGGCCCTTCTACCTGAAAGGGAGCGCTATTGACAATAGGCAGAGGTGAGGTAAAAGGGCCAAGCGGGGATGCCGGCGACAAAAAAAACAACTCTTGAGTCACAAGCAGTATAAGTGAAAAGGGCAAACATTTTGTTATTTCTTGATTATTGGGATTCAGATCATTTACAATAATGCTTTTATAACTTTTGTGTGAAGATGAAAAGAGAGCAGTGGAAATCAAAAATCGGATTTATGTGGGCGGCAATTGGTTCTGCTGTGGGTCTTGGAAGCATCTGGCGTTTCCCTTATATTGTAGGTGATTCGGGAGGGGGTGCTTTTGTTCTTATTTTTTGCGTCTGCTTAATTCTCGTATCAATCCCCGTTTTTTTAACCGAAGTGGCGATAGGGCGCCGGACTCAGACAAGCCCGTCAGGTGCATTTGAGAAGCTTGGTCAATCCAAGTGGTGGGGGATGAGCGGCAAAATGACAATTTTGACAGGATTTGTCGTCAGCTCATTTTATAGCGTGATTGCAGGACTGACATTAGGTTATGTTGTTGAGGCTCTATTAGGTCATTTGACCCATTTTCACAACGCAGAGCAAACGATTAGCTTTTATTCGCATTTGATTATGTCTCCTTGGTGGATTAGCGGATGGCATTTTGGGTTTATGCTCCTCAGTAGTTTGATCTTATATCTTGGAGTTCAAAAAGGCATTGAATCGTGGAATAAGGTATTAATGCCTCTTCTCATGTGTATCTTGCTTGTTTTAGTTATTAAAGGATTAACGCTGCCGGGAGCTGAAAAAGCGCTTCATTTTTTATTCAATCCCAATCTTGCGGCTATTACGCCGGATGTGGTTATTATGGCACTTGGCCAAGCCTTTTTTGCATTGAGTTTGGGGCAAGGAACGATGGTCACTTATGGGAGTTATTTAACACGCAAAGAAAATATTCCTCATATCTGTCTCCCTATTGCCTCTTCTGTGATTATCGTTTCTCTTATGGCCGGAATCTCTATTTTTACCATTGTTTTTTCGGCGGGGATGCCGCCTGCTTCAGGTCCTGATTTAATGTTTAAAACGCTTCCCCTCATTTTTTCTCAGATGAAAGGGGGCTACTTTTTTGCACTGTTATTCTTCATGACGATTTTTTTAGCGGGATTAACCTCGCAAATTTCTGCAATGCAACCGGCGATTGCGTATCTTTGTGATGAAAAGAAGTTTTCTCGACATACTGCAGTTATTTTAGTCGCTCTTGGAGCCTTTTTGCTTGGAATTCCAAGTGCACTTTCTTTTGGGATATGGAAACACCATTCTTTTTTTGGAATGACTTTCTTTAATTTCATCTCATATGTCAGCGTTAATATTTTCGTTCCTCTTGGCGGACTCCTTGCCGTAACTCTTGCAGGATGGAAATGGGGGGTTAAACAGGCCCTTGATCATTTGCAAGTGGGAACGAATCACTTGTTTGATAGAGCACCGGTTTTAAAGGGGTTCCTTGAAATTAGTATCTGCTTTATTGCCCCGATAGTCATTATCATTATATTACTTAATCTCATCGGGATTATTTAACTCCGGTTTTAAGGTGCATCAGTACGCATGAGCAGGATTGGTCCCATGAGGGTATGATTTCCTCTAGCTTGCGAAAACCTGCTTTTTCATAAACATGAATCGCTTTCAGGTTATCTGTTTCCGGATCCATAAATACATCGGTTACATCGCCGAATTTCTGTAGTAGAAGTTCTTTGATCATTCGAGTCCCAAGCCCTTTCCCTAAATAGGAGGGGTTACCAATAAGCAGGTCAAGAGTGATGGCCTTTGAAGAAGGAGTAAGATATTTTGCATAGAGATGATCCTTCTCAAAATCAATATTTAAAGTCATCAGATAGCCAAATGGAATGGTTCCATCATAAGCGATCCAGAGCGTATGCTGCGGTTTTTCTCCCTTAACGAACTGTGAAATGGAGTTTAGCGTATTTCGCAGACCGGACCCATGCCAAAATTCGGCTACATAGTCCTGCTTAAGCCATTCCTTTAGCATTTCTTCTTGGTCTTTCTTTAAAATCTCAAAGTGCATAAAAATAGAATCCTTGTTCTTTTTGTAAATGATATACCAAAATGGAATATATACCGAAATGAGTTGAAGAATTGGAATTTTAGCTTTGGTGGCGCTTCGAATTTTTATCAGGCTTTAGCCGGCTTAGTTTTTTGATCCTATTGAAGATAGGTCAAAAAATTAAGGGTGAAAAGTCGAAGATGCCGGCGAAGATAAAACCTAATTCTTCAATTTATTTCGGTATACTATAATAATTCTTTAAGATTGTCTCATATAGCATAAATAAATAATATCGCTGCCTTACGATTTTAAAACAGAAATCTAAAAAGGTATGCATATGAAACGATTATTTGTCTTCTTAACGTTGATTGCAGGATTAGCGTTGCACGCAGAAGAAAAAAAAGAAGCTGTATCTAAACAAAGTAAACCTCTTCCGAAAGTACTCAAATATGATCTCACCTATTTTAGTTTGGGGACTGTAGGGATCGAAAATAATAAAATGTGGATTATCGCACCTCAACTGAGTTTTGGGAAACGCGTCGTTTATCATGAGTCCGGTGTTGATTTTTCAGCTGTAGCGGGTTATTCGTTATCTAAGCAAAAAGTTATTAGCTATGCTCTGCCAAAAATCATGTATATCCGTTATCTAGAGCCGGTGGAGAACAACAGCACCTATTATGGGATTGGAGGTAGCTGGGGAGGTATTCATAATCTTGAAACTCATAAACATTTCCATGGTATTTTGCTGAATGCAGCTGTTGGAATTGAGTTCAATCGCAAGACAAGATTTCCAAATATGATTCAGCTTGATCTTGCAATTCCCGCAATTTCTGCTTTTAAAGAGGGATCAACTCCGAGCCCTTCACTTTCTTTAAGCTATGCCTTAGGCTTTTAAGTGCTTAAATGATAAGCCGTACCGAATGGATACGGCTTTATCTCTATTCTACATTTCTCACGAATGCGAGTTGTTAGAAAAAAAACTTCCAATCCAAGATGAAAGGGATTCTTTTTTTTCTTTATCTTCAACTCTTGCAGGGCTTTCAGATCTCTTCTCCCCAACGGTCGAAGCGTCGAGATCAGATGCACGCTCAGGGGATCTGCATCTTATTCTAGGGGGTGGAGATGAAAAGCTTGCAGCAGCATCGATTCTTGGGGGGCTTTCAGCTCGCTTGCCTCCACTGCTATGATCTATTCCAACAAAAGAAGCCATTGTTTCAGGACGAATTCTCCTTTGACGCATTCTATGTGCGGGAAGTGGTGGAGATGAAAAGCTTGCAGCAGCATCAACTCTTGGAGGGCTTTCCGCCCGCTTGCCTCCGCCCACTGAAGTATCTAACCACTCCGGAGAATCGCGCTCTGTCCCTAAGGGGAGTGATAAAATTCTTGTAGGTACGCTTGCAGCAGCGGCATCCCCGACGCGTGGAGGGCTTTTAGCGCGCTTGCCCCCACCGCTATGATCTCTTTCAATAAGAGAAGCTAGCTCTTCAGGCCCCATTCTCTTTTGACGGCTAAATAGCGGGGAAAGTGGTCGTAGTGGATCTCCTGAGTCATCCCTCAATACAGTACTCAGTGGCTCTTGTGGGGATAATGAATGGTGTAATGCAGAAATAAGACCAGCTGCACCGCTCATTAATGAAGATTGATCTGAAGGGTTAGGTTCGTTATGAGGAAATCGGGGGGCAGAAGGTTGTTTTGGAGCAGCAGGGAGGGGTGGGAATTTTGCTCTGGCAGGACTTTTTTGAGTTTCAGAAGGGAGTAAGAGATTTAAAACGAGTTCTCTCACGACATACCCAATAGAGGAGACGCCTGCTAGAAATGCAACGCGGCCTTGAAGTGTATTATGGGTTTGACTGCTATAAAGTAGTAAGCTAAATCCAACTAAAGACATAAAGGATAAGGGAGCTATACGATCTCCTATGTCATACTCGTTAGGGTTTAATTGACCGGATGTTACTGGTGTCATACAATTACCTCGTTATTTTAGGGCGCTGCCGTAAGCATGTTCTTTTTGGTTTAGATTGATGATGATATATTGATGAGGGGATCTCAATTGTCCCTCGGGAGTCATATTTGAACCGATAAGGATAGCATCGCCTTTTTTCCACCAATAAAGGCGATAGGTATCTGATCGAGATATTTTATAGTAAGCATAGGTTCCCTCATTCCACTTTACATGGACTGTGTAACCGCCGCAAAGGGTGTTTACGATATCGACAATGTAACCGGTAGATGGAGCGTGTAAATAGGATGTTTTCCACAATTTAACAAACCCCATTGTCTGAGTGCGGGTGTTTTTTAAGACGAATTGATCAGACTTTTTATCATTTGAAAGGGGATAGATGACAATATTATCCTTAGGAAGCCAATGGGATTTAATGTGGTCATAGCTTTTTTTTAGGATTTGCCAACAGGATCCGTCTGATGTAATAACAACGTGATACCCCTCTTTAATTCCGATGTCTTGGATAGCATAATAGGGATCACTGTAGGAAAGGAAGGGGTCTTGATTTGCCCAAGATAGCGATAAGGATCCAAATAAGAAGAAGAAAGTGAGTATTTTTGAAAACATTTTATAGTGCCCTCCCGATAACGAATGCAAAAGTTGAGATAAACTCGACTTTGCAACTTTTTGGTCCCGCCTGCCTCGTCTATTTGCTCTCGGACGTTCGACCTATGGTCGAACTCGGAGATTATTAAAACCGGGAAGGGGTAAAAAACCCCTTCCCGGTTTTAATAACTCCCCCGAAAACAAATATCTCGAGGCCTTCGGGTCCAAAAAGTTACAAAGTCGAGATAAATAAAAACTTTATAATCTCTTTATAGAAAATATTCAAACAAAAAAAATGAATGGAGTGCAGCTACGGCCAAAATTTCTTAAAATTTTCCGAATGGATTTAATTTTATTAATCATCTAGAATCCCGATTATACTGAAATATAATTAAGTCGCTCATGCATAAGAAAGAATCTTTTGACCCACTTCCCCTTTTTGGAAATTATTTGTCCCAAACTATTTTTGGATCACTTTTCAATGTCAGCATGTTCATGAACTCAAAAACCGAATATGTGAGGCTTCCGGACGGTGATTTAACGACGATTGAAGTGACAACTCCCAAAGGATGGAAGGAAACGGATCCGACGGTTGTTCTTGTACACGGTCTTTGCGGTTCTCATCGCTCTCCTTATTTAATTCGGATGACTCGAAAAATGCAGAAGTTAGGCATTCGATCAGCTCGGGTCAATTTAAGAAACTGTGGAAGCGGAAGAGGATTATCTAAGCATTTCTATCACTGTGGTTCAAGTGATGATGTTGGATATGCCATTAAACATTTGAAGGCAAAAAGTCCCAAATCTCCAACGCTACTCATTGGGTTTTCCCTTGGAGGGAATTTAGTCCTTAAGTTAGCAGGTGAACTAAGCAATGAAGCGATTGGTCTTGTCGATCAGGTTTATGCCGTAAGTCCCCCTATTAAACTCGTATCGAGCATGCGCCTTCTTTCTCACCCCAATAATAAAATTTTCGAGAGATATTTCCTGCGCCTTCTTGTCTCGGATGTCTATTATTTACAGAGTTGTTTCCCCGATGTGGAAAAGATTACTTTTCCGAATAATTTAACTATTTTAGACTTTGATGAGCTCTATATTGCTCCGCGGATTGGATACCTGTCGGCTTTTGAATATTATCGCGCATGTAGTGCTATCAATGTGATTACCGATATTGCCATTCCATGCAAAATTCTATTTGCCGAGGACGATCCGATTATTGATTCTCATGATATCGATGAGATTAAACTTCCCGATCACGTTGAAGTTTATAAGACAGATAGAGGAGGGCATCTAGGTTTTTTAGGCTCGCCCACTAAGTCTTATGGATTTCGTTGGATGGATGGACTGATATTGAGCTGGATCAAAAACTATCTCAAAGCACTTCCCGATCGGATCGATTCTTAAAAAACGGGGAACAATAATTTGAGTCCCACGTTAAAAAAGACATTAGCCGTATTTTTATGAAGCTTAGAGTAAATTTTACGAGAGGGGGCTTCATTCTCCTTGGATAAATCGATTTTATTTAATCTGACGCGCGGTTGTAAAAAATGGAGCATGGTATGCGCCTTAATAGGAGCTGGGGATGAGGCGTGTTTGATTGCATAGGTCTCTCCATATAAAAAGCCATATTTTGATACGACATCGCCATCCGAAACGAAAGCTTTAATCGGAGATAGGGAGGATGCTTGCCATTCTTCAAAACAAGGGCTTGAAAGACCCGGATGATTAAAGAGATAAGAAGGGTGTTCTTGGCTAAAGTAGTCGGGATCTTTTAATAGAGCATATGAGGCGAGGGCCCCACCAAGCGAATATCCAACAGAGATGGCTTTGCCATACTGCTCCGTTGTTTTTGTCAGCCAATTTTTTATCGAGCGCCGTGCGTATTTATAAATGGTAAAGCCGGGTCCTGCAGGATCAAAATTCGATACGATAGAGATGCGACTGCTATTGGTCAGGAGTGAAAAATCAGTTCCTCTAAATAATAAAATCGGAGGGGAAGAGCGATCCTCACAAATTAACCCAAACGCTCTCATTTCTTTCCATAAGTTAAAAATGCGATCGACTCGATAATGCGAAAACTGTTTTTTTGGTGCTATTAACGAAGGAAAATCAATTGTGGTCTTCACTTTTAAATTCCGATATGCAAGCACTTTGGCAAGCGTTTCTGCAGTTGCATAATGGAGGGCATTTTTTGAGCGGAATCGCTTGTATATTTCACTGAAAAGCTCTTGAGTCTTTTCAATATCTTGTTGGCTATCTGTGACCCAACCGATAATAGGATTATTTTTAGCTAAGTAATGGTGCTCTTCACAAAAATCCTTGAAAAATGAGGAAGAATTTGAAAAGTTAAATAACTTACTCTCTTTTGAAATGCGATAACGGCGCGATTTAACGGGTAAAACGGAAGAGGCTAGACTTTCCCATGCGACGATGCTAGCGTGGTTGACCATTTGCAAAATCAGTTTAATATTTGAATCAGACATATCTTTATCTTTAGTGGTAAATGTTAACGGCAATCACTCCGGAGATGAATGAGGGGGCATTGCGCCCGTAAAAGCTAAACCAAACGCCCCCGATAATACCAACGTTTGCATTAAAGTTATACTCAAGAGCCGGGGCTAAACTCCACTGATATGAACTAGGTAAAGTATTAGAGGCGGGTTGCTCCGATGCGTAGCTAGTTCCGTCGATGCCGGAAAATTTAGTTCGTTGTTCATTATTATATTCAATATCAGTGGCTAAAACCCAATTTCTAGTGAGAGAGTATTCAAGCCCCACTCGACAGGTCAATCGATTGCCGGGATAGACATCGCCATCTGTTCCGTATCCGCCTCCATAGGAGTTAAAGCTTGTGACGTGAACTTTTGAAAAAAGTGAATAGGCAATATTAGCTCGCCATTGGAAATAATGTTCACCGTCTAAATGATAAGCGCGCGTCATCACATAGCCAAGTGTCGTGATGAAGGATCCCGATCCAAGGCCTTGAACATCGCGTTTTTCCGGTTTGAGATTTCTATATTTTCCGGTTGGAAAGACTTCTGAAATATAGACAAGGCTTGTCGGAAAAAACCCCGAGCTTGATTTAGAGACTTGAACAGAGAGCTTAGAACTTATATTTCCAATACTTGTAAAACTTTTTCCATCACGATGAATGCTATAGAATTCCGGAACGATATCGAGCTGAACCCCGTGACCGAGGCCAAATTGCATAAGAGGGACAGCCTTAAGGATATATTCATTGGGAGTTGACTCAAACTTGCCACTCGAAGTGTAAATGCCGTTGTTCACAGTATTAAAGAGATAAGGCTCAATATTATAATGGCCTGAACTTAGAGCGACTCCGGATGGTGTCAAAAGAGGGCCGGTGAACCAAGGGAGGTCATTAGGGAGGCTAACTTGAGCCGGCTGCGGATCTCCTTTTGCAAAGGCTACAATACTAACGAGAAATGAGCATAAAGTTAAGATCGGTTTATAATATTTCAAACAAATAGCCTCTATACAAAAAAACCCCAAATTTGCATTGTTATGACATCTTATTTTAAATTTCAAATTTTAAAAAACTATGACAATACAAACAGCTATTTTGCTCGTAAATTTAGGCTCGCCCGATTCACCAAATCCCGGTGATGTGAAAAAATATCTTATGGAGTTTTTGCTTGATCCCGATGTTATCGATGCTCCTTGGCTGATTCGGCAATTTCTTGTTCGGCGAGTGATTATTCCTCGTCGTTATTTAGAGTCTGCCCGTTCTTATCAAAAAATTTGGACCCAAGAGGGATCACCCCTCGTGTCGACGATGCGACAGTTGACCGGATATCTCAAAGAAAAAATGGAAGGGGATGCGCTTGTGGAATTTGCAATGCGCTATCAAAACCCTTCTATAGACTCAGTGTTGGATCAGTTTAAAGAACAAGGCATAGAGCATCTCATTGTTTTACCGATGTTTCCCCAATATGCAGATGCCACAACGGGATCGATTTATAAAAAAATCACAAACCGAATATCAACATGGAATCGACCGCCTAAACTCAACTTCATTGAACAATTTTGCTCATTCCCGCAAATGATCGATGTGTTTGTCGAAAACGGCGCTGCAGCTAAAGAATACGACCATGTTTTATTTAGCTTTCATGGCTTGCCTGAAAAGCAACTTAAAATGGGGGACTCTTGCAAGCGATGTTTAAATCAGCCCAATTGTTGTGAGAATAGACCCCTCAAAGAAAACTGTTATCGAGCCCATTGTTTAGTAACGGGAAAAGCCATTGCCGAGCGGCTTCACCTCTCTGATGATCAGATGACGATTGCTTTTCAATCGCGCCTAGGTAAAGATAAATGGCTTGAACCGTATGCAAGTGAGGAAATTGTGAAATTAGCCCGCTCCGGAGTTAAGTCGCTGCTTGTATTTTCCCCATCATTCACCTGCGATTGTTTAGAAACGCTTTTTGAAATCAATATCGAATATAAGGCGCTATTTCAAAAACACGGGGGAGAGAGGCTGGATTTAGTTGAAAGCCTGAATTGCCACCCCCACTGGATTAAGGGTCTAGAAGAAATGCTCAAAAAAATGATTTTTGTCTCTAATCCTCTTTAGTCATTTAGCCATTTCTAGTTGATCCACATCTAGATGACAGATCACTTTCAAGTGTTTATTGATTTTTTCAATGTTCCAATCCCACCAAGCAATTTTCTGTAAACGATCAATAGTTTTATCGTCAAATCGCATTTTTACAACTTTCGCAGGGTTGCCGGCTACAATAGAGTAGGCCGGGACATCTTTCACAACGACTGCTCTCGCTGCTATAATGGCCCCATTCCCTATTGTGACACCGTTCATTACTAAAGAGTCATATCCAAACCAAACATCATTACCCACGATGATATCGCCCTTAACAGGCAAGTCATACACATTGAAGGCGGATTCCCAACCATGCCCAAAAATAGGAAAGGGATAGGTACTAATTGCATCAAGTTTATGGTCTCCGGTCATGATAAATTGAGTTTTTGCAGCAATAGCGCAGAATTTTCCGATGACGAGTTTGACCTTAGAAAAGTCGTAATTGTACAAGACATTGTATTCCTCAAACTTATCCGGTCCATATCGACGGTCATCAAAATAGGTGTAATCATCAATAAAAATGTTAGCAGCTTTGACAAACTTTTTTAGAAATACGAGTTTGTCATAATCCTTAATTGGATAGAGGGTGTCTGGGTTTGGGCCGGTCATTATGCTCTTTCCTTGATCATCTAATTGTAGTAGTGGTCTAAACTTATATCAGCTCCTTCCTTTTTTTTGTCCGGTTCCCAAAAAATATATCCTTCTCCATCATATGCTCCGATCAATATTAATTTAGTATGTGACAGTAACTCTTCGAATATTTCGGTAGTCAGTTCTTTTTGATTTTCTAATGAATATTCAACAATAATACATAAAGAATGCCATAAAGAATTTGAAGCATATAAACAATCTAAAATCAGATTTTTTGATATATTTTTATAATTCAAATAGTAATAAATTTCTTCGTTATATCGAATTCCATGAGATAAAAATAACGGGTCACTATATCCTGAATGAAAACTTGATGAAACATCATCAAAGATGCAGGTTAGATATTTATTTGAGGTTGTTTTTTTAAGAAGGATTTCAGCAGTTTTCATCCTTGTTTGACTGGCAATTCCGCTATTTTTGAATTTGATAATTTGATCTGAATGAGTATGACTAGGTAAGTAAGTAAAAAAATTACCATTATTAAGATTAAAACTATTAATAATTTTAGAAGATAATGCGTTTGTGTTTAATAAATTCGATTTAAAATAATTGATTCCAAATTTGGATTCAATTTGAAATTTTTTTAATTTCATCATTATTTATACTCCCAGGTTCCATCCGGATATAGTCTTGTACCATCTCTAAAATCCGGTCCAGTATAATCCCAATGGGGGCCAATAGGACCAGGATGTTCTAAGTCTGGATATAAGATTTCTTTAGTTGATCCTTCACCTTTTACCCAACTCCCTTCTTTACTTCCGGGGTTACCTTTTCCTTTCCATTGAAAATCCTTAGCGGGTTGTTTAGTTGGATCATTTCCCAATTCAAAGCCATCATATGGGGGTTTCTTTTTATTGGCTTGTTCTTTGAGTTCTTGGAGGCGCTTTTCCTCCTTTCTCTCATCTAGTTTGGTTTTAACTATTTTGCCGGTTTGATAGGCGAGGACTCCTGCAGTTAGTCCCCAAATAACCGGTGCTAGTCCCGGAACAAGAAAGGATGCGCCTCTTGCGCCCCAAACCACAACCGGTAGAGAAAGTGCGAAGTTGCCGTCTGAATCCCAGTTTTTAATGGGGTTATTCCTGAGATAGAGATAAAGGTTAATGCTATCAATTGGTCCCGATGGATCCGGCGTTATCCAACGTTTAAGTGAGGGGTCGTAGTAGCGAAGGCCATAATGGATGAGTCCCGATTCACTGTCATAGTGTTTGCCAAAATAGATCCATGGAATAATGGGATTGAGTTCACGGATGTTTTTGGCGTAAGGATCAAGAGTAGTATAGTCGTGAATACTTTTGTCATTTGTATTAATAAGCTTGCGTACATGATAGGCATGATCATAAATGGGTGCAAAAGTGCCTTCAGGCGTTTCAAAAGCTACATATCGGGGAGGCTGATTTTTGAGTTGGACTCCCGGTACTCGAAGCGCTATCAGGTTGCCTTTGGCATCAACAATGGCGACTTCATTATTATCTTGGTAGAGATAATGCTCAGTTGATGTGCCATTGCATGAATTGACAGTTTTGGAAAGGCGTCGGTTGAAGATATCGTAATTGTACGTTGTTTGGCTATCATCGGTGGTAACAGAGGTGAGACGGTTCAGTGCATCATAGGTGAAATTGTAGGTTTTTTTCAGAGTCTTTTTAAGAATTAGATTTCCATTGAAGTCATATTTGCATCTGATCCCGTTATATTCTTGCAATTCATTGAGGGGATTAACTTTTGCCTGCGAAGGATTTCCAACTGAATCATAGCGCTCAGATTCTATGAGGTAGTTGAGCTTGTCATATTTGTAGTGGAAGGTCTTTTCATCAAATCTCACATGATCAAGTTGATCTCGTGAATTGACACTGAGACTATACTCGGCATACGGAGAGCTCATTTTTGCATATTTTTTTATCGGATGACTATCATAGCTGACTCTTCCAAGATTGCATATAAGATCTTCATCATGGATGCTATGATCACTCCAATGGTATGTGTGTGAATATAATGGAGCACCTTTGTCAGAATATCTTGAAACGCGTATTAGCTTTCCATTGACGTCTTCGTATTCAATATGACCAAATTTTGAGAGAGTAATGAGTTTTTTGGAAGATCCATATGCGTATTTAACTTCATGACTTGATGGAAAGATCTCAGATGCAATACGACCTTCAGAGTCGTGAGATCGGACAACTTTTTGAGCTGTCACCAAATTGGTATATATGTTTTTGTTTTCTAGATACTCAATTTGGTAGTAAATGCTCTTATCTGATGATTTTATTGAAATAACATAATCATCCTCATCGTACTCATAATATACAATTCGCTTATCCGGCCAAGTGATATTTTTTACTTGGCCGGATGGTGTATATGTGTAAGTTGTAACCCTTTCCCACTCCGTGCCGGGCATGCGGATGTCTTGAAGCAGGCGATTTGAAGAGTCATAACGTTGGATAATCTTTTGAGAAGAATGACGGCCGGCAGTAGGTGTATAGATATGAGAAGTAATGGTTACGTCTCTTGTGGAAGCGTCATATTTGGCTTGCTGAGCAAACAGGGGATGATCCTGTTCATCTTTAATTGCAAAAGTTTCCTCAGCTTGAAGTCTATCATATGAGTGAACAACACGCCTGCCGTTTGGAAGTAGTTTGACATCTTCCGGATGAAGAAAAGAAATAACTAAAGTCAATAACAGTAAAAGTTGTTTCATAGCTATCCCAGATTAAATACCGTCAGTGCAACAACTTAATGGGGTCTTAATTTTTTGCAAACTTAAATATTTTGTTGCTAGGGCAATTATTTTTCTGTATCTCGTGGATCACGATGAAGGACATGTCGACTCAATCTATGTTCTTTTGCTAGTTTTGGATGATAGCAGTAGGATGATTAGAGATTTGTATTCTCATTGCTGAGTTCTTTTTTTAGAGATTCAACAGTTTGTTGCATATAGTCATCTGATACCGGTCCGTGCATATTTGCTGTGATCATTTGGATCGCGAATTTAATCGAAGAGGCATCGCCTTGTTTTCGTCCAATATAGTGAAAGTGGATATGAGGAACGCTTTGTCCGACCTCAATCCCGTTTTTTTGATGGATGAGATATGAGGACGTTTGAAAAAGAGTCGTTGAGACTTGATTGACCTTTTTAATCACCTCATAAATTCTAATGACTTCCGGCTGAGTTAAGTCTTCAAAGCGCTCAATATGTCGCTTAGGCATGATCAGAAAATGAGCGGCAACAATGGGCTTATGCGTATAAACAGCAAGAACGAGATCATCTTCATAAAAGGCCTGTCTTTTGAGGATTTCAGGATCACAAAAAGGACAGGCGTGAACTAAAGGATTAACAAGCAATAGTAAAATCAATGGAAGGGGATTAAATCGTTTCATTTTTTTTACCGGAAAATAATTTGTTGCAAAGAATTTGACTGCCTAAAGTTAACCACAAAGCAGATAGGAACAATCGGGAAAAAATGATAAAGTCAGAGTTTTTTAAATTTTCTGAGAAGGGGATAAAATATAAACAAAAAATTCCTAAAATTCCGATCATTCCCCTCAAAAAATATTCGAGTTTGGTTTTTGGTGGAGAGAGAAAGAGTTGATATTGATGACTGATAAAAGGGATTAAGAGGAGAAAAAACTCAATAGTATCTAGAAAATTAAGAGATTTAAAAACTGGTCTAATAAGGGGGTTCGGAATTGATGGATAATAGAAATCCATTCGAGTTCGATTGAGTGAAGCATTTAAAAAAAAGCCTGTTAATTTTTAGGATACTGAGGACTCTTCCAGCACGTGTTGTTCCCCATTTTTTTGGTGGAAGTAGAAGTTGAGGCGCTTGGCGGAGTATGACCAGATAAAAACGGTTACGACTACAACGGGAAGCAAGTAGCTGGTAATTCCCAGAACGGAACTCATTCCGAAAAGATCGAGTAGGCCGACTTGAATCCAAGAAGAGCCCGATTTTCCAAGGCGGGAGCCAACGACATCGATCGAAGCTTTTCCCTTTACTTTTTCATCATCAGAGAGTGGGATATAGGCCATTTCCTTTGTCGGATCAAAGAAAGAGTATTTCATAACCTTGCTTGTGACATTATGGAAAGCCCCAAGGATGACGATAAAGAAGAGAGGGGACATTCCCATATGAGCAAAGAGTGGGGCGAGTGAGTCTTTGAAAATGACGGTGAGGAAGAAGATAACTCCTGTAACTCCGAGAACATAAGGGGATAGTTGGGCTGTGAAATGCCATCCGAACCAACGGATAATACTTCCGCAAACAAAGAAAGAGAGCATGAAGGATGTGAAGCCGACGAGTGAGAAAATTAGGGCCATTAAGGAGTTATAATCGGACGGATTTGGATAGTATAGATTGAGGTGGGCTTTCCATGTTACTTCTACAATGCTAATTGTGAGTCCATAAGATATGACTAAGACCGCAATGTGAAAGAGATATTTAGATTTAGCAATGTGTAGAAGACTCTCTCGCAGGGAGGGTTTTTTCTTTTTGAGTTTGGGTGTTTCAGGCTCTTCAGCCTTAGGGGTAAAAAAGCGGGCATCAGTTAATACGTAGCGGTTGGTCCACCAGTAAATTCCGATGATAAAAGCACCGACAATTAACACAATTGTCGTGACCGCCTGTACTGTGACGGCAAAGTCTCGGCCGGCAAAAACTTTTGAGAGCATATAAATTAAAGGCCCTACTAAGAGGGCCGCAAAATCACCAGCTGCTATATAGATAGTATAGCTTTTCTTCGCTTCCTTTAAAGTCGTGATATGATTGGCAAAGCCCCAAAACATAAGGAGGATAACCATTGTACCCCAAAGTTCGGCCGTGATGAAGATAATCGATTGAATCCAATTGCGATAAAGGGCAATCCAATGCGTAAATTTACCTCCAAAATGGGCCGTTAGGGCGTCGGCGGACTCGTGGGGGGAAAAGAGGTCGAGATTGGGGTAAAGAATAAATCCAAGCATGAAAATAGTGACTAAGAAGCCAACAATGAATAAGTAGAACAGGGTTGTTCTTTTCACCATATTGCTCACTTTAGAGTAGATCAGAGTCATCAGGATAGAAATCGGGAGAACCACCCATCCTTTTAGAACGGGGATGACCTCAGCGCCACCTGATTTAGAGGTAACGACAACAGTGTCTTTAAGGCAAGTGAGTAGACCATAATTGAGGGAAACTAGGAATTTCATTAAAATCAGGGGGAGCATTTTTTTGAGTTCATAAGAATGGAAGGGCCAAAACTTGTCGCGCCACTTTCCGAATGCTTTAGTAGAACTTTCGCTCATATCACCTAGCTTTAACAGAGATTTCAAAAAATATATCAAATCAGCGTATATATTAGCTAGTAAAAAAAAATATTGTCAGAATCTCGTGCTTTGTAAGTTTTGAGTCCGAAAGTTTCAAAATTTCTTTTTAAATTCTCATTTAATTGAAGAATAAAGCATGATGATTGAACGAATAATTTTAGACTATAGTTGTTGTGGAAACGCCTCATTCAAATCATATTTCGACCTATGCGCTTCGCTTTATTTCAGGTACCGCCTTAAGTCGCGTATTTGGGATGCTCAGAGATGTCTCAATGGCCTTTTTTTTTGGGGCAACCCCAATGCTTGGCGCTTTTTTTGTGGCATACCGCCTCTCTCATCTCTTTAGAAGGATTTTTGCGGAAGGGGGGCTATTGAATGGATTTATTCCATTTTTTGAGGAAAAAAGGCAAGAAAATGAAAAAGAGGCCCATCTCTTTTTTAGGGACCTTTTTTGGAGTCTTTCTCTTATTCTATTTGTATTAATTATTTTTTTAGAATTAGGGATTGGGTTTTATTTTCTATGGGTTGGGAAAAATTCAATTTTGTTTTTAACGGCAATCATGCTCCCATCTCTACTATTTATTTGTTTGTATGGGCTTTTTTCAGCTTATCTCAACTGTTACAATCGCTTTTTTTTGAGTGGATTTGCACCCACTATATTTAACGTTATATGGATTATCGCAGCTTTTGGAGTGCATTATTTCATTCCTGAAGTCGCAATGAAATACTTATCAATGGCCCTTGTTTGGGCTTTTTTAGGGCAGTGGCTGTTTACCTCATATTATGTAAGGAGATCGCTGTTATTGACCCAAAAAGAGTGGTGGACCGTTCAGCTATTTAGTCCTTCGGTGAGAGCGATGATTACCCCTTTTGTGACCGTGACGATCGGGGTGTCTGCTACACAAATCAATCAGGCGCTTGATGCAGTGTTTGCAAGGGCGGCTAGCTTAGAGGGACCGGCTTATCTCACCTTTGCGAGCAAAATTCAACAAATTCCTATTGCTTTTTTTGCCGTGGCAATGGCCACGGCACTTTTACCTTCTCTTTCTAGTGCTTTCCAAAAAAAAGAACGGTTATTATCCATTCAATATATAGAGCACGTATTGTCGCGAAGCCTGCTTTTTTTAATTCCAAGCTCTTTTGGAATCTTATCTGTAGGATATCCAATCATTGCATTGATTTTTGGGCATGGCCAGTTTAATCATATATCGGTGATGCGAACGACAGAGTGTTTTTGGGGGTATGGGCTCTCTTTGATTCCCTCTGCACTGGTAATCATTTTAACGTCTGTCTTATATGCGCAAAAAAATTACCGTATCCCAACACTTTTGGCATTTTTCTCCATCGGTTTGAATATTGGATTCAATTATTTATTAATTTATCAGTTCCACTGCGGTGCATATAGTGTTGCCTTGAGTACTGCAATTGGTTCACTGATTCATATGAGTTTTTTATGGGTCTATTTAAAAAAGATCTTAGATTTTAAGCTCAGCATTCCTTTCAAGAGAACGACGATGAAAATTGGGATAGTGAGTCTACTTTCAGCAATTTTTTCAATCTTAGCCATGCGTTTGGCCAATCAAACTATTGCGTTCCCATTTTTACAGGAAACTTGGGTTGAGAATACACATAAGCTCATGGCTTTTGTTATTCCATTTTGTACATTTATCCTCTGTTTTTTTGCAGGATGCCATTTTTTTAAAGTCAATGAGCTCAAGGATTTTTTATCTTTTCGATTAAAGAGCGGTTGACAAGATCTCGATGAAAAAGTATTTTTTTGACTTTCATTACACTTTTGAGCCATATGAGACGACTAAGAAAAAGTTTTTGTGTTTTACTAGCTATCGGATTAACGGGTTGTCATGTTCCCAGTACTGTTGCCCTAAAGGGGAGCGGTGGACGCAATGCTTTTAATACAACATTGCAGATGACAAGTAATGAACAGATGCTGCTCAATCTTGTTAGATTGCGCTATTGCGATACTCCCTATTTCTTAAACGTCACAAATATTACTAGCCAGGTCACTTACGAAGCTGAGGCAAACACAAGGTTTCTATTTCCCGGGTCGGATAAGACTAATCCGACGAGTCTTGGCGGAAGTATGTTATGGAAGTCTCAACCGACAATTGTTTATGCGCCTGTTGAAGGTAAAATGTTTTCACAGCTTCTTTTAAAGCCGATTAATCTGCTATTTATACAGCAATTGGTCTATTCGGGATGGGATGTTGATCGGTTATTCAAATTGACCGTTCAAAGTTTTGGCAATATATATAATGCTCCGGCAGCGTCCGGGCCCTTTCCTAATGCGACTCCCGTTTACAAAGATTTTTATCGTGTGACGGAGCTGATGCGCTATTTTCAAGAAAAAAATCAGCTGCATATCGGCGTTAAGGTTGAACAAGATGATAATCAAAAAGATAGCGACAAACCGGCTTCATTGCAAATTTTCTTCCCTGATAATGGCAAGGAATCACAAGAGCTGGCAAAATTGTTGGGTAATGTCTCCTCAAAACAGGGCTATTATGTCGTTGATATGAAGCTTGGATTTAAAGGGGAAGGGGAAATTGGTGTTTTACCCCGATCGATTCTATCTACCATGTATTACTTAAGCCTTGGGGTTGAAGTTCCTAAGAGCCATGAAACAAATAATATTGGGGTGACAACTGTTTGTAAAGATGAGTGTGATTTTGATTGGACTAGTATGATTCAGTCTTTAATTAAAATTCGGTGCTCTAAAGATCAGCCACGCCATGCCTATATTTCTATAAAATACAGAGGCTTTTGGTTTTATATTGATGAGTCTGACGTCAACTCAAAACGGACCTTTGTCCTCTTACTCAACCTGTTTAATTTACAGGCCGGTCAGACTGATTTTCGCTCGCCGATCTTAACAATTCCGGTTGGAGTATAGTTTTATATCGCTTGTGATTCAAGAATTGGTTTTTTTTATCGCCGGCATCCCCGCTGCTCGATTTACCTCAATGACGTAACAAAGCAGTGTTGTTGCACAATTCATTTTACCTAACATGCTTATTATTAGTTTTTACCACAGAGAGCACAGAGCTCACAGAGGCACCGGAATGCGCATTTTCTTGATTTTTCTCTGTGTACTCTGTGGTTGTTAAAATTCTTATTGTCAATAACTTGATGGTTTGTCGAATTATGCAACAAAGCATAACAAAGCTGCTTTTTTTCAGAGCATATCTTATTGATAGTTATTAGTTTGCATCCAATCTATTTTATTTAATATTTTCTACCCTATAAAAGAAATAACTTATATATAAAAAAGTAGGGGATAATATCTTTTGTGAAAACAATCTGAGGGGTTTTCTTATGGGCAGATTTAGATTTGGATCAGCGATTTGGGCTTCTATCATAGCTAGTGCTGCAATGAGCGCATTCATGATCTATTTTAATATGAATATTCTTCTTGAATATGGGAAAATAGCGGGATTTCAAGACACACCCGGATATATTGTAGGTGGAGCGATTCAACTCGTTGTCTGCATTTTTTTTGGGCTTATTTATGCACTTATTTTTGATCCGTTATTTAGAAGAATCCCCGGGTTTCTATCCGGAATCATTTACGGTTTGATTCCTTTTATCTTAGCGCTGACCATGATGGGAAAATTTGAGGCATTGATCCGAACTGTTTTTCATAATCCTAAGTCCACTCAAATGGAGCAACCCGTTCCCTTGCCGATGGGACAAGAAAAACCTGTGATGCCTCAGTCAGGGGAGCCTCAAATGCCACCTTCTCAATATCAGCCCCAATCTTCTCAAGAATATCAGCCTCAGCAACGCTCCGTTCAGCCCGGTGAAGCTTATCAACCTGAAAATCCGGACATGGCACCCCCAGATGAATCATCAGAACCTTCTAATAATTCTCCAACGGCAGCTCGTGTAGGAGATCCTATTAATTTTAGACTAGTAGGACAAACTCCTGCTTTTCCAAAATATGAATCGGATAATCGCGATACTGACGTGAATCAAAATGAAATGCAACAAATGCCTGATGAGTCAATGCAAAATCAAGATATGATGGGGCAAACACAAACCAAGTCGCCAACATCGACCTTGCCGCACTGGTTATGGCTGCTCTTTAGCTATCTCATCTATGGTTTCTTTTTGGGACTCTTATATTTTCCGAGCAAAAGAAAAGAACACTACGGAGAGTAAAATAAACTGTTGTTGCAAAGTCGAGATCATGCAACAACCCTATTTGCAATGGGTTTTGCCATCCTTTCAGCAAAATGAGTGATTAGGTCATTTTTGTATGAATTTGCTGCTTTTAGTGTGAATGCTTGTTTGGCTACTTGAGCGGCAAAAGATGTAAAAACCAATCCTGTGATAAGGTAAGGAACTGATTTGATGAAAAATGAATGGACTAAGAATGAGAGTCCATATAACCCGCTGATGAGGGTGGCTGTTTGGGCAGCTGCCGGAAGAGAAATTAAAGAGATGCCTAAACTGACTAAAATACTGTCATATAATGGAGCGGAGGAATGGCATAGGATCCGGGTTCCAAGGATAGTCAATGCGATATCGGTTGTTAAAACAATGACTTCTTTAATGCGTTGTTCTACAATGCTTTTGCCTTCATTATCGTGCCATAAAGCATATAAATTATCTCCAAGAATAGAGATGGGATTGTGTTGGAACAAGTCTAGGACCGGTGTTGATGGTAGCGCAAAACTCATAGGAAGCCTCCTGATTTAAAAGGAAAGGATGGTATTAAGATTTAATTAATTTCACAATCAAAATCTGAGCTGCGGGTGCAGCCGAGGCCCCTTTCGTGGGGTTAATTTTTGAGGGCTGCCTTTGCCGCGATATAAGCTGTAGTCCACGCATTTTGAAAATTAAAGCCCCCTGTAACCCCATCAATGTCTAATATCTCACCGGCAAAGTAGAGATTGGGGCAAATCTTGCTCTCCATTGTCTTGAAATTGACCTCTTTAAGATCAACTCCACCACATGTGACAAATTCTTCTTTATTCGTTGTTTTTCCCTCAATTTGAAAACGCTCGGAAGAGAGTTTATCGGCGAGAAGTTTTAGAGAGGCATCTTTACTCTGAGCTAGGGGGATATCTTCTTCGATGAGGGCTTTCCATAATTTTTTAGGAAGAGAAAAGGGATTCACTGAGGATAGTTGTTGCTTTGGATGGGTGGTTTTTAAACTTTTAAGGCACTTGAAGATCTCCTCACTTGTTTGGCCCGGCAACCAGGAAATGATCAAGGTTGCATGGTATTTGGCGTCGTAAAGAGCCCTTGCCGCCCATGCTGAAAGCTTAAGAGCAGCGGGTCCGCTGAATCCAAAGTGGGTTAAAAGAAGGGGGCCTTGTTGGCTAAATGGCTCCCCCTCTATTTGCAGTAGGACATCGGGAATAGCGATGCCGCTTAAGGGAAGGTAGGGGGATGAGGGGACATTGAATGTGAATAGAGAGGGGATAGGGGGGATGATTGAATGCCCGAAGCTTTGGGCAAATTGATGGCCTTCCTTAGAACTTCCGGTAGCCAATAAGAGCTTCTTCGTTTGAATTGAGTTTCCATCTTTTAATGTGATAATATACCGATCTTGAATCAATCCCGGTTGGATAGAATCTATTTTAGTCACGGTCAGGATTTCAACATCTAATTGAGCCGCTCGTGCAAGAAAAGCATCAATGATTGTCTGAGAAGAATCGGTTATAGGAAAGCAGCGCCCATCCGTTTCGGATTTGATCTCAACCCCATGCGCTTCAAGCCAGTGAATCATGTCTTTTGGTTGGAATTGATGAAATGGCCCTAAGAGCTCTTTATGTCCTCTTGGGTAGTTCTTTACAAGCTCCTTAGGATCAAAACAATGGTGCGTTACATTACAACGCCCACCGCCGGAAACTCTTACTTTTGCTAATAAGGTCGCTGTCTTTTCAATCACGGCAACGCGTGCTTGAGAGGCGTGCTCTTTGGCCTGAATGGCTGCGAAGATTCCGGCAGCACCGCCGCCAATGATAACTAAATCATATTCCATAGGGATCAAGAAGTTACTGTTGGTGTGAGTAGATGCGGCCCCAAAAGGGCTGCATAAAGACACGCATCGCGCTCAGTAGTCAACCGAGAATGGGTTTCATGCACAAGCGTTTGAATTCGGTGAATAACGGCATCAATTGATTTTTTGGACGACGTTTCTTTCAATTTTAGAGTTTTGGCATCCTCCACGACGCTGCTCAATAAGGTATTGATTGTGGATAAAGTTCCTGATGAATTCCAGATCCTTTCAGCTGAATCTAATAATGGTAGGTCTTCACGTTTAAGCGTAGCAATCGTAGCGGGCTCCGATGATAAGATCTTATCACAGATCTCAAATATTTCAGTATCAGCATGAAGAAGCTTTAATTGACCAAGACCATTTATAGCCAGTTGAAAAAGCACCGGGTATTTTGGTGTGTCTTTGGGTTGAAACCATTGAACGGCATAAAATAATGCTGTTTCTAAATCCGATATGCGCGTTGATAAAGTGGTGTCAGTATCAGAATTTTGCCGGCCCAGTTCTACGGAATTTTGGTTAAACTTCAAAATAGATAAATAATGGCCATTTGCTCTTTCAATCGATAAAAGAGCAAGCGTTGTGATGACATTACCGGGATCTAGAAAATTTGCTTTTGAAACCGTTGCACTACTAGAGATCGGATTAAATATTCTTAAGATGCTTCTCAAAACGGATGCCATAGTCTGTTTCCTCTTAAATAGATAAAGCCAAGAACTATAGCCACAAAGAAGATTATGTTCAATGAGCGATTCAAATTAGAGTTGAGGTGGTTGGCTACGTGTGACTAAAAGTGAACAACTATAGATAGATTTGCTCTTATTATTTAGACATAACATATATTATCAGACTAAGAAAGTTTAACCATAGGGGCTAACATAAAAGAAAACCGGCTTGCCGGATCATCGCCGGTAATGCGATCTAGCACCGTCTGATTTTTTGAATAGGACCGGTGTTTTTTTAGTTCTTTATAGGCTTGTTTCCAGACCTTAAGATCAACAGATGATTCTTCCATAAAAGCTTTCATTTCCTTTTCTCGCTCTTTGATAACCCGCTTATTGCAATTAAAGATATGCCATAGAGTTAGATGCTTTTTAAACTCAGGAAGCGATGCGACAGCCTTAGATCGAGTGGAATCCTTTTCCCCGTAGATAAATGCCTCGGTATCGAGGTCGTATATGGCTATCCCCTCCCCTGTGAGCTCTCCTCTATCCATTTTCCTCTTCCACTCATCAAAGTCAAACTGATCAATCCCTACTGTTTTAAAGTGATATGAGCCATCTTCATCTGTTTTAAAGTGGATAATGAGATGAAAGGCCGGCTTTGACCAATAAGGTAGACCATAAGTACGCAAAGGCATTGTGATGCCACTCACCACATCATGGGTTAAAGCTATTGGAAATTGTAGTTTGCTGACGTATGGGATCAAATTTCCACTTGCATACATCCCCTTAGGGATCTCAAGAGAGATTGAGGCGACCTTTGAGTCGCCGCAGTTCTCGATAAGCTCTTTAAACGAATATGTGGGGATTTTCCCATCTAGAAAGCAAAGTGAAGATAAATAATCAACGCTTGAACCGGCAATAGGAATCACTTTCATCCAGCTTTCATCTGAAATGGTCCCTTCGGGAAGCGCCCATTTTGCCCCCGGCGGACGTACCTGGTGTTTTAAGTCAATAAGCTCTTCTTTGATATCTTCTTTTTCTGACACTTGAAGCTTCTCAGATTGAGTGGAGCGGAGTTTTTCACTCAGTTTGATTTTGACTCTTTCCGATAGATCCCTTCTTTTTGTTTTTACAGTGCTTGGATACTCATGACTTTTCATTAAGCCGATTTTGAGATCGGCTTGTGTTTTTTGCAAATCGGATAAGTCAGTATCGCTCGCGATGATCTCTATTGTCCGAATCTTTTCTTCTTCGATGAGTAGCTTGGGATTGCTATCCACCTCAATTTGACCAAAATTTTCAAAAGCATTCAGGCTGACTTGTGAAACAAATAAATCGCGATGCTTTTTAAAAATATCTAAGGCTTCTGAATTTGATCTAGCTTGATAGAGAACGAGTTCAGCCGCTTCTGTGCGCAGATTGCGCAGTTTAGCCAAATCACTATAAAAGCAATCTTCTTTGAGTTCTTCTTCTTGCTGCAATAAAAGATGACTGATTAGTCCATTTAAATTGACTTCTAGGCCGAGTTTTTTAAGCGATTTTTGAACTGATGGCGTAAGAGCAATCACCACATTTTGATCTTGACCAAACCCCCTCAGTCTCCATAAGGCTTGAGCAAAGCTTGACCAAGTTGTTTCTCCATTTATTGTTAAAATGCCAATGGCCTCTTTATCTTGAGAAATATCTGAACCAACGGTGTGGGCTTGGTCGTAGAGCGTGATGCGCTTATGTGGAGGCGTACTGTCTGCATCAAATGCCATGACTCTTCTCCCCTGCTTTTGCAAGACTTTAAGCTGCTTATCAGCATCGTAAAAGGCGACGACATCGATTTCCGGACGGTGTAAAACACAATAATCCATGATCCTTTGGGCCGCTTCCAGATTTGATAAATGGCTGTCTGCTTGAAAGAGGGCTCCCGCATCCATAATCGCAAAAGCATTCTTAAATGAAAGCGTTGATTCGATAAGGACTGCTACCGGGTCTTTGCTCTCAGAGGGCTCGTCTAAACAAAGAATGCTCGATGTTTCGCTCTTCAGTTTTGATTGAAGATGCAGAACTGTTTGCCCCATAACGGTATCATCTTTAACAAGTTTTGTCCCCAGTGGGTATGTTGCTGCATTATCCGGGGTTCCGGTGACGACATCAAATTGTGCAAAAGCCGACGCAAAATTCTGAGCATCGGAAGAAATGCTATGAGGAGCAAACCGTATATCTTGGGATGCAATGGTCGACACATAATAGCTAATGACATTAAAATTATAACGCAGCTCATCAATCGTATATTGATCTAAACGATTGCGTTCCGTTTTCAGCGATTTTTGCAGTAATTGTATCACGCCCGATGCCTCTTCGGGAATTTCAAAATCCTTTTCTTCCTGTTTGATATAGGCTTCAAAATGCGATCTGATCTCTGCCTCCTCTTGAAGTGAAAGACCGGTAGAATAGTATTTAAAGTAGGTTAAAAGAGCGGTCAATTCCGTCATTTTAAATGTTGAGCCCTCCTCAGGAGAATTACTACCCGAATAGGGAATAGCAGCTCGCGACACCTGAGAGGGCCCCCAATCGACGTAGGCATTAATAGAGAGGGCATGAGGCAATAGTTTTGTAATCACCCCACGAGCAAAACAGATTCCTTCCCTTTGAGGATGCAGGGTCACATATTCAGGAATTGTTTTGGAATGACCCGACACATACTCAATCACCTCCAAACGATGGCTTGGATCGATTTTAAGTATAGAAATATCAGCCACATAATGGGATAAAAAACCTTTGATTGACTCATGGTATTCTTCTTCGCTTTTAGAAATCAAAGTGTGCTCAAAAGTACGGACATCCTGCCCTGTTTTATGAAAAATCTCAAAATACCCCTGCATTATTTGCTCTAAGATGAGATAAGTATTAGGAGATAGCATTGTTAGTTCCCCAACAGGGAAATTGAGCTCGACCTTGCGCTCAAATAGCTGATGCGCCTCGTCCCCGGTCATATGTCCATGTTGCTTAAATAAATGCAAAATTTCCCGGAGCAAGCTCACTTTTGTATCCGTATCAAGACTTCGATCCCCCTCCATTTGCTCATACAAGTGGGATTTAAGAAGAGCAATCAGTGAGGGAATCGTTTCACGTCCCACCAAAAGAGCCTCACCGGATTCAAGGGCTCTTTTTTGTATTCTTAAAATGGATCTTAAATGTGAAGCGCTACATGTTGATCGATTCACTTCTATATAATGGATCAGTCGATTAAATACGGAAAAGTATTGCCCTGCTAAAAATCGCTTTGTGCTCTCAATGAGGCTATCCGGAATGACGAGAATGGGGATCGTCCCTTTTTGCCAGCTCTTAAATAAGTTCCAAACGTCAAAGAAAAACGTTTTTCCCATCCCCATAATATACTGTCCACAAACGCGTTTTGAGTGGAGGCTTTCTGTAGCGACGCAGAGTGTTTGATCAATTTGCTTGCTTCGCAATATAGCACCTGTCGTTGACTCGAAGACTAAAAAGGAGCGAATGAGGCGATCCCGATCAAGCCCCTTTTTCATCGGCATAGCGAATGAATAATTCCTTTTAGAAAGCAATTTTGAGGCTATCTCCTGCAGTGATGCACCTCCTTTGTTTAATTGGTCAAGAGCAATCTCAGTTTGCTTTTGATAGCTCTCAAGTAAGAAATAAAAGTAGAGCTTCCTGATGGCATGTTGGGCAAAACTGTCATCTTGAGATAAACCAATTAAATGATTGAGCCTTTTAAAATCATGATCCATAAAACAGGTCTTAAGAAGATCAAATTCAATTTTCTTTTTTGTTTTAAGAAAAATCAACTCTTGAATTGCTGTTTTAATCTCATTCATTTGTTGAGAGCAGCCGGTATGCAGTGCCTTTAACGGTTGAATAAGATCCTGTGTTGAAGATCCTTCTTTCAAATGATACTCTAGCTCATCTCCCTCTTTTTCAACTTGAGAGAGATAGGCCTCAACACTTTCATTCATCGGCTCAGACTTCACCCTATGAAGCGTGAGCGCTTCATAACTTTTTCGTGGACGTGGCTTGGAGCGCATCTCACAGACTCCCTCCATTATGTCTAAAAGAGCCGATCGGCAAAGAGCATCTTGTTCATCAAGAACTTTAAAGAAATCCAAAGGCAAATCTTCTCTTAGTACCTTATCCGATAATTCAAATTGGCTTAAGCGGGTTTCAGCTGCTTTTATTTTAGTTAGAGCAATCCATTGTTTGACCGGTGTCATCACTTGTTCCATCTGCTTAACTTGCTCTTTTAGTGCTGTAGCAACCGCTTTAAATTGTGTTGATAACGTGCTCTCAAGTTGATCACAAACGCCTTCGATTTTTACGGGATTTAGGGCATACTTCATGGCTATTAAAGTGCCTGCCGTTGCCAAAACCCCACGATGAAACAGAGGGGATCGAACGAGGAGGCCGGCTTCTTTTGCACTCCGATCCAGGCAATGCAGGACCCTCTCTTTAAAATCGACTTCTCTTGATTTAAGTAAATCAACAATGACTTGATTAGGATATGCAATGAGTAATTCAGATTCCTTTTTAGAAAGTTTTTCAGATTCTATGAGAATATTTTCTTTGCCCTTCAATTTAACTCTACGAATATTAAAGCCTTTATGCGCTTGCAAGATGAAATCGATCCTTTTTTTCTCTACCGGCGTGGCCTTCCTCGAGATCGGAACAATCAATCGAATTTCGCGAGTGGCCTCTCTATATAAATATTTTCTTAGCCCCCCTTTAAAATTGAAAAATTCATCACCGGTTTTATCTCTTGAAGATGAATGTAGATACAATTCTTTCAGTAGATGAAAGAGTGCCGTATCTGAAGAGAGCGGGTAAGTTGAAGAATCGTCCAATACCTCTTTTAATTGAGCTCTTTTTTTATCAAAAAGCGCCTGCTCTTCTTTGCTAATAAAATCGATCTCTTTAGATGAGTTAAAGCTTGCAAGAGTTAAATAACTAACAAAATATCTTTGAATCGTTGCTCGAGTCATTGCCCGAGGTGAAACTTCAACATCGCGAATTAAGAGCGGCTGATTCAACATTTTAGTCGTCAAGTGAGGTGCTAATGTTTTGGTTGCAAGATCTACTCCGCCCCTAAGAAGACGCTGTCCAACAGCCTTCACAAAAGTCGTTTTAAGTTGGCTGCTCAATGCTTTCTGTGGTTTAAGAAAAATTTTAGTCGCTTGATCCTTCACGCCGGCAAAACAACTTTGGATGATAGGCTTTGCATCCAATGCATCGAGATCGATTGGGATAGTGGCTTTTTGACGGCGCATATAGATCAATTTCCTTCTAAAGGCGCCAAGAGAGTCTTTAAAAGAAGAGACTTGCGCGCTGTCATGTCTTTGAATCAGAGCATTGAACCTAACTAACGCTTCATCCCCTAAGAAAAATTCGATAATCGACTGAATGCCTTCTCTTAATATTTCAGGATATGATCCGGCATCTAAAAATTTCGGCAAGAGATCAACGGCTCTTTCAATGAGCTCAAGCTCTTCTTGTTCGGTAAATAAAAGATGATCGATTACACCATTTTTAACATATTTGTCGTATTGGGTTAGCCCATAGATCAGAATGAATACATCGAGGAATGATTGCCCATAATGGCCACTCAAGTCACTCTTTTCTAAGTAGGTCTTTATTAAAGACAAGAAAATGGGAATATCTTCATCCCCTGAAAAGATACTGCTATTGCTTAAGATGAACTGCCCTAACAGCAATCGACTCTTTTCATCAATACCTTCAATGCTATGCAGCTGTTTGACCCGTTTGATATAAGCATAAAAATCTTCTTTTCTATTTTGATTATAAGCTCGGATCGCTAAATGCAAAGCACCGTAAAAATCAAGCGATGCCACCTCAAAGCCCCTGCTGTTGATTTTCACAATTCGAGCTGATGTTAAATCAGTGCTGTGCTGTGGTATCCTTTTCTGCATTAACCTTGTGAGGTGTGATGAAAAAAGGCTCGGTAACTTGCTAGAAACCCAATGAGTTGCTAAGCGGATGGGAAAGGAATGAAATTGGATTAAAACATAGCGATCTTTCTTTTCATCTTCTAGACAGAGAAAATCCCCATAATTCTCACATAAGGGCTCATGCTGATTGACGCTCAGAAATAAAGAGGGGTTTTCATCAAAATAAGCTTTCCCATTCTTCACCGTAAACGTAAATTCAGTTGTATCGCGAAGCAAGACGATTTTATCGAGGCTTTCAGTTGGGCTTGTCGCTTTTGTGAAACACTCTACATCTGTAGCAAACCACTTTAATGGTGTGAGATGATCTGTCCTTTTTGTGTAGGGTAGGAAAAGCTCCCCATTCATTAGATGGGTAGTTTTAAGAAAATCGTTTAATTCACCCGAATACTTGAGCCAATCCGTCTGAACCTTTAAATGCTCTTTTTGATAAAGAGCCAGTGATTTACTTTCTGCCCAATCCCCTACTGATGAAAAGTAAACAACATCTTCGGAAACTTTAATAAATTCATAGAGTTGAGCATCGATAACTTTAAATACTTTTTCTGTCGTTAAATCGACATAGCAATCCAGTTCGGGAGAAAACCGGATCAAAGGCGTTTCTTTGCTTAAAGAATCCTCCCAATAAAAAGCATCCCTAACCAAACCTTCTACGAGCTCATCTTCGGTTTTTGAAAAAGCGGTTGGATAAGTCATTTCCGTTTGATTGAGGAAGATCTCTTCAGGGGATAAGGTGGCTTTATTGGCCTTGCGAGTCAATCTCTTTCCTAATAGCTTTCGCAGATCGACTTCATTTATCTTCCCCTCTTCTAAAACATCCGCTCTTAAAATAGGCCACTCTTTAGCGCTCCATTCCCCTCGTGCAAGAAGCAATGTATCGATATTTTGAGCAGCTAGATAGTGCTTTGCTATGGGTCTAGCCAGATGGGGTTTCTCAATTAAACCGATCCGTAAATGAGGAGGGTGTTTTTCATCAATGACCTTCCTATACGGAGTGGTGAGTAGAATAAACTGGGTCAGGGCACAAGCAATGAGCGCCTCATCGGCCATTTCAGCATCGAGCTTTTGATCCATCAAGAACGGTGTAATATGAGCTAGACAATAAAAGATGAGACAATCTTTATGATTGTGCTCGGTTCTTATGGTATCTAACTGCGTTAAATACTCGTGTCTAGTAAAGGCTTGCCGTGCAATGACTTCTTTTTCAGATGGGAAGCGCGCCATTAGTCGCATTTTGACTCGCTCTGATAAGAGAAATATTTCAAACGAAATTTTGTGCCTAAGCTTAAATATATTTTCCTTTTCAAGGTTGAGATAGGCGTTCATAATCTCTAGTGCATGCAACCCTTCATCTATTGAAATTTCATCAATAATCTCATCAATTGAAGCATCGACAGAATAATAACGAAGTCCCCCGGATTCTGCTATGTGGTCTAAGGATTTGTTTTTATGCCCATCTTGCAAAAGGCCCATTAGCCTGCGGAACTTCTCGCCGGGATTAAGATCAGCCATCTTTGCCAAATTTCGGTATGGGGTACGATCATCTTGACGAAATTCAACGCGATTTTTAAGGAGCAATTGATTGTGAAGTTTTTTATAATATCTATGATGAGATTCTTTAGTCGTATAGCAATGTGAATGCTCCGGTTTTCCGGAATCTAAACTATATAAAGCATCGAAAAGAGCGTCATATCCGTCATATTTTTTTAGTTGCACAGAGATCAATCGCTCTTTTTGAGTGAGATGCCAAGTTGTTGCATCAGCGAAATAATGCCTTCGGTATATAGGATCAAAATACTTTAGATCAGGGATTTTAGCAATGGCAGCAATATGGAGGAAGAGGACTTCTAACAAAGCTGATCTTAAACTGACATCCCATCTCAAAGACGATCGAATCCCCTCGAGGATCGATTTAGCAACCTTTGGATCCGAAGCAAACTCAGTCCAGATCGGATCAAGATCCCCCTTCTCAGTAAAAAGAGGCATTGTCAATACTTGGCTGTCTATCACGTCTTGAAGATAAGAGGCGCGCTTAGAATCGAGATGCTTCATCACTGCACTAAAAAAGAGATTTAAGCTAAGTGTGTGGTTAAAGTAGCATAAAATAGTTGTCCTATCCCATATAGTGTGATGTTGCTTAGCTGCGACTAAAAACTCATCTAGCCTAATCTCTTTTGTCACAAAATCAAGACTTGCTTCAAATAAATAGCTATTCCACTCTTCGAAGGATTTTCCTTGCAGTGACCCCTCTAAACCTAAATCGGCTCGCCCCGCTACCAAAGGCACAGCGGCGATTAAAGGGCTTTCTCTGATTTCAGACGCATCACTAATTGAGGCTTCATCCCCTGAAAGAGTCTGCGGCGAAGCTGAAATGGGCCTTGCCGGCGCTCCTATTATACGAGGTGGTGCCGGATCTACGGGTCTAACTCGACTCATAGAGGCCGCAGCAGCGACTGAATGGCTTTCTCTGATCTCAGGTCTATCACTAGTTGAAGATCTACCTCCTGAAAGAGTCGGCGGCGAAGCTGAAGTGGGCCTTGCCGGCGCTCCTATTATACGAGGTGGTGCCGGATCTACGGGTCTAGCTCGACTCATAGAGGCCGCAGCAGCGACTGAATGGCTTTCTCTGATCTCAGGTCTATCACTAGTTGAAGATCTACCTCCTGAAAGAGTCGACGGTGAAGCTGAAGTGGGCCTTGCCGGTTCCTCTATTATACGAGGTGGTGCCGGCTCTACGGGTCTAACTCGACTCATAGAGGGCGCGGCAGCGACTGAATGGCTTTCTCTGATCTCAGATCTATCACTAGTTGAAGATCTACCTCCTGAAAGAGTCGGCGGCGAAGCTGAGGTGGGCCTTGCCGGATTTAAAGGTCTAGGTTTGACTTCAAGTTTGGATCGCTGTTTAGAGCGCGATTGTAGGGGGATTCGCGGTATAGATTTTGTCTTTTCATGGTGAGTGGGATAACTCTTTTCTTTTAGACCGACAAAAACATCAAAAAGCTTTGTGTCTAAATCGGGTATTAAACCAACTAAAGTTGACTTGATACTTGTATAGTCGATTTTAAAAGCGCGTCGCTGAATCACCCACTCTTGAAAAAGATCGGGCATTGTTTGCAATTCTTTAAACTCGCTCTCACTCCATTCGCGCGCTCTTTGATTTTTGAAGGCTTCAATCAATCCGATATATTTTTCTCTTTGTTCCTCTGTGAATAAAGAGTGTTGCAAGATAACCTTTTGATGCCGATCTAAATGCGCATCAATCCCCTCATTTGAAATCCCCCACGCCTTAAATTCCGGCGCAAATAACGGCTCTTTTGCAAATCCCAACCTTGGAAGAAGAGAATAGGAGAGTGTCATTTCATCGCGCAGCTCTTCTCCTTCCCTCTCCCCTAGATCTATCTCAGGAGGGGCTAAAGCTGCAACTCTCACCCCATCCAATGCTAAAGTAAGCTCTTCCTTTGCTATCGAGACGAGCTTAAATTCATGAATCAAGTCAACGCTTGTTTTTTCATCACTTTTAAGTTCAGCGACTTCATCCTCAGGATTAATCAAGAGAGGGGCCGTTCTTGAAATGCACCGCTCAAGATGTTCAAAGGCTCTTTGAAGCGTATTGATTTTTTCCTGAGTCAGACTGTATTTTAAGACAAATTCTAAAAATTGATTGGGGTAGTATCCGAGACGATAATGAGCAAGCCAATCGCTAGCCTTCTGCATCATGACATAAAGCCCCAGTCTTTCCATATGAAGTGAAACATGCAGGCCAATATAGACAGCATATGGCAATAGCGACAACATGAAGTTGCGCACAAGACGAAAGTAGAGCGCATGATAGTAGGTTGGAATCAATCCCAATAAATAAGTTCCTAAAGAGGCGATGCAAAAGTTCTCACTCACAACGGTTTCAAATAGAAAACCAAGCAGATCGGTTCCGGCTAAGTAACCGGTCATCATTGAAATGCATTGAAGCGCTAAGAAGTGGGAAAAAAGTCCGATTCCAAGTGCAAGCATTTTATCAAGAGGCGTTGCTTGATCAAGAGGCGACTCTGCAAGAGGGATTCCCCCCTTTTCTCGATAGATCTCATATTCTTTCTTTAGCTCTTCTACAACCCGCTCACTGCTTTTACCACAAACAATTTGAAGTGATTGTGATACGGCAGATAATAACGCCTCATCCCACTCCATCGCATCAAAAATAGATATGATTGTTCTCATGAGGAGCGGAGGAATTCTACTCTCTTGGCTAACCTCTCTTTTTTCCGGGATCCACTCGGGAGATACCATCGCTTCTTTAACCGGAGGAGTGGGAGCTTTTCTTGCAGATCGAATATGCCAACGCATGTCATTTAACGTGGCTTTGATCTCTCTATAATCAAATGCATCTTTCGTTAAGGATATGATAGGAGTATCTTCGTCTAAGAATTTAGCATTCTGTTCAAATCGATCAATAAAGTTGAGTAACTTAACCACGACATCTTCATCTGCCTTTTTCAGATTAATAGACCTGAACATCTCGATTAAGTGATAAAACTCAATTAAAAAAAACCCCTGTTCCGTTAAAATAGGATCCTGCTCAAAAACCTGCTCTTGGACGCGCTGCTTCCATAAACTGAGCACGGGATTTAAAGCATAAAAATCACACCGAGTTGACTCTACAACATCGCGTCTTTCTACAGCTTGATCAAAGTGCGATTCGAAGAATCGAATGATACTATCCGTTGGAACCGTTAGGTTTGTTTCAGGAGAGTCTTTGACCCTCTCAATAAACTGATAAAACCGCCCATCAAGTCGATCGCGAGATATGTTTTTAAAACAATAGAGGGGTTTAAAAACTTTTTCTTCGGAAAGAAAAGAGCGCTCACTCTCGCTCGGATCTGAAAACCTCAACTCTAAATCAAATTGATCATCATGCAAATCGATTTTTAAATCCATTTGCTGAAAGGGGTTGATCGTCACACCACAAGAGTTGAAAAACATCTGCATTTTGAGTGGTAGATGGGATAAAATCGCATCGAAGGCATCTAAGCTAACTTGATCTAAACACTCTAATCCGAGTTTTTTCCCAAATCGAACAAGTACGGTTTTAAGCGCACCCCCTGCTTTGAATGAGTCATCGAGTTTTTCGGCGGTGAGCTGCTTTAAGAAATATTCGGGAACATGACTCAATCCATCATTCGCTAAGCTAACCAAGAGGTTTTCAATCATTTTTTCTTTTACAACTTGGGGAAAAGAGAAAGAAGAGAGCGGAAAAACCTTTTCAAAATCCCCAAAATATCGAGAAAATTCCCCTTTTAAACCATTGAAAAATGTGGGATTAAGTTCTTGTAACTCATCGAATCGCTCAATGAGCATATCTTTAAGCTTAGGCAGAAAATGGGGGTCTAAAGCCGGAAGTGTTGGGATTTTTGGATAGCATGTCCGGTAAACCCTTTTCGCAGTATGGTAATGGGCCATCACTTTGCTTCCGGTAGCAAGGGCATAATCGATTTTTTCAATGCCGCGATCAACGAGAGGTTTCGTCTTATCGGGAGCCATTGTCCGGTACCAAATAAAATTGCCCCTTATTAAGCATAGGAGATCCCTAGCCGATTCAAAAACACCGCTTTCTCTTATCGATGAGAAAGCGCGCTCTTTAAACTCAACTGCTTTCAAAACAAAACTGCTATAAAAACCACTTTCTAGCATAACTTAATAAACTTTTTATTTTACAAATCAAATTATAACATAAATTAACTTATAAACATAATTAAAAACCTCAACCCCCCAAAAGTGTAATATCTTGAATGACAGTGGTTTATATTTTTATTTTTAAATCGGGTTGAGAACATCTATCATGTTTTTTATACTCCTTACGGTTTATGAAAAAATATAATACAAGCCCTTGACAAACAAGAGCTTGCGGTGTAGGAAAATCTAATAATTAATAACTTAAAAAGTAAAAAGGAGCACAAAATGGCCGCGATTAGTCCATATTTAGAACTTATTTCTGAAGTTGAGAGAGAATATGGCTCAAGCATTGTCTTGGGAATAAATGAAGTGCAAGGGCTCATTGCTCCTCATCAGCTCCTTTACTCAGATGGGATCTTTTACCCCGAAGCGCCTCTAAGGCCCGGAGAGATAAGGAGAGTTCTTGCCGACCGAGACCCCTCTTTTACCCTCGAAATTTTAAATGGGCAGCCCCATGGACGATTTCGCTTACTACGCCGTCCTGTCGATTCCGAGCATTCAGAGTGGCTTAAAAAGTGATGGGAGGATAACATTTTCTTGCCGTAAAAGGGGTAAGGCACTATCTGACAAAGATATACCGAAATGAGCAGATGAACGCTATATCCCCCAATCGGCATGAATAAAATCATCACTAATTACAAATACCTTAATGGGATCATTTTTTATATTATTTGGTATGCGTGCGTCTATGGGGCTTGCCTTAACTTTGAGCTATTAGGCGTTCTCACCGGCGTGATTCTGATCCTTGTTCACTTTATTATTTCTAAGAAACGCAAGAGCGACTTGATTATCTTAGGGGTCTATTTAGTGATTGGAGTGATTGGCGATTGGCTCCTCATTTCAACAAGAGTCATTGCCTACCCTTTTGTCACCTATGACATCATGACTATCGGGGTTCCCCTTTGGATTTTAATGCTCTATGCCTCCTTTGCCATTACCGTTAACCACTCCATGGTGATGATTCATCGCTATCCAAAGACCTGTAGCTTTCTTGGCGGAATTGGAGGGGCTATAAGCTATTACCTTTCAGCCCGCATTGGCGCCATTATCCTTCCCCTCGGATGGGTTTCTTTCCTCGGAATTGCACTCTACTGGTTTTTCATTTTAATGTTTTCTAAACGACTCCATGACTTTCTAGTGCCTATACCGAAATAACCCCAATTCAACTCATTTCGGTATATTAATAATTTTAAAAAAAACAATTAAACTAAATTAAGTTTTATACTATAATTAGTTTTAATTAAAACTTAATATTGGTTTTTTATGAATAATTTCTCTCCGGATATTGCACGTGAAATTATAAGTTATTTGGAAATAGGAGATATAGCCGAACTCTTTCGCAAACCCACCCCACCCCCTTCCGGGATAACTGCGTGCATTGCTAGAGCATTGGGTTGTGATACTCAACCTAAAAGGGGAAATCCCCTTCTAAAGGGTTTAATAACAAAAGAACCTAAAGATCCGGAAGGGCCTAAAGATCTAAGAAAATATGGTTTTATTATTACTATAGCAGCCAAGCGCTATGGCTTTCAATTCAGTACTGTGGATAAAGCCACAGCCACTCGCGCCGGCGAATATATACGGAATCTTTTTGTCATCATACACAGGCTTCATACGACTCCCAACTGCAGAGGCAGAATATCCGGACCTATTTTTCAAAATCGTTTTGAAAGATGGCTTTTAGATTCAGAAAATCGCACACCACAAAGATTTGTAGAGAAGCGAGCTAGAGCGGCATTTTTCGAGGCTATCAAATCCGATTTTCCGCTTCTCGCCCGTCGACTTATTCAGTCTAGACTAGATCCCAATACAAGAAATAATGATGAAACCCCACTGTTATCACTATCAGTAGGTTATCCCTCAGTGACTAAAGCGCTATTAAGTGCCGGAGCAATCTCTACACTAACTAATTTATCGGCAGAGACTCCCTTACATTTTGCTGCTAAAAGAGGTGCGCTATCTGTTGTTGAGCAACTACTTAGCGCAGGAGCTCCCATTGACCCTATAAATTCAAGTGATGCATCACCTTTGATCGAAGCCTGCCGAAGTGGACACCATAAGGTCGTCTCCTTTTTAGTAGCTCGTGGAGCCAACTCCCATCTAAGAACGAGGCATCATGGTCACTGTGCCCTCCATTATGCAATAGAAGCAAATAGCCCGAATTCTGTTGCTGCTCTATTAGCATCAGGTGTTTCTCCTAACGTATTAGATCGAAATGGAAAGACCCCCTTAATATTGTGCCTTAGTAGAAGGATGCCTTGGGGGAGCCAAGATTCTCAGCATGAAATAACTAAGCTACTTATAGGCGCCAAAGCCGATTTAGAGATTCTACCAACTCGTGACAATCCGCTTAGACCGGAAGATGAGACGAGGCTAACCGCTTTAATGCATGCAACTAGATTCCGTGATTTAAGAAACCTCGCGCTTCTCATTGCATCGGGAGCTAATCTCAATCAAGTAACACCTCGAGAACATAATACGGCATTAATGCTTGCTGTAGATTGTAGGAATTTAGGAGCTGTTAAAATGTTATTAGATGCCGGAGCAGATCCCCACCTAAAAAATTCGAGTGGTAGAACTGCCATACAGATGGCACGTCCAGAGGGTTACACGGACTCTCGGGATATTTGTGAAGAAATAAGAGCCCTTTTAAGAGCAGCTATGAAATAATCCCAGTATATATGTTTTAATAAAAATAATGAATTGTGATATCCAAACGATTATGTGTATATAATAATTTATTATGCTTCTTATATTTGTAATATTTATATTGACAGGTGCTATTGCCGGAATACTATCCGGTTTGATTGGTATTGGAGGCGGGGTCGTTGTCGTCCCCTGCCTTTATTATACACTTGCATTTCTAAAAGTACCCCAAGAAGAATTGATGCAAATCGTTTTGGGTACATCACTTGCAACGATTGCTTTTAATACGTTGGTTTCATCAACAGCGCATTTCAAAAAGAAGGGCGTTCTCATCCGCCCACTAAAGCGAATGACTCCCGGTCTTATTTTAGGTGCTATTGCCGGAGCAACACTTGCCAACTTTTTACCAAGTAGTGGCCTTAAATTAATCTTTGCAGTCTTCGAGATCGCCTTAGGCGTCTATTTCTTTTTTTTGGGGCCGGAAGAAATTGCAGATACGAATAAATTGCCTAAAATCCTTGCCATGTCATCTATGGGATTGGTGATTGGCGCCCTATCCGCTCTTTTAGGGATTGGGGGTGGGGTCTTAACCGTTCCAACATTACTATTTTTCAAGGTTCCAATGAAAAAAGCCATCGGCACTTCAGCTGCTGCCAGCTTCATCATTGCCGTTGCCGGAACAATCTCCTATCTATTTTATGGGATTGGAACTCTAAGTATTAAATTTACTATTGGATTTGTTTACTTACCGGCTCTTTTAGCTATTTGCGGAGGATCCCTTATCGCAGCTCCGCTCGCAGTTGAGCTGGCTCATCGCCTTCCGACACAGATGCTTAAAAAGATTTTTTCCGTCGTTTTAATCGCGATCGGAATTTTTATGATTGCGAAGTAGGCTTCTTTGTAATAACGCAAACCGTGCGAGAGAAATGGGGGTTTACCTCAACAGCGGAAATATGTTTGCCATATTCTTTGATTTTTTTGATTTCAAAATCAGTCTGTTGCAACTTCCAGTCAATCACGCGCTTAAGAACAAGTCCCTTTTCCAATAAGAGTTTTTTAAATGCATCAAAATGGAGATCTTGCTTTATCGTGAGTCGATGCGTCTCATTGACTTGTGACTGCATCAGCGTTACTCTATCTTTGCCCTGCCCCCTTTCAGGTGTCATCTTAGTATAGCTTCTCTCTTTTTCAGTAGCTTCAGCTTTATGGGAAATATGATGGAATGGATCGCGTTTGAGCTGATAACCGGAAAGTTGGCAATGAGTTTCACTCTCAGCTTGCCTTGTGATGATCAATTCTGCCGAAAAAAGATTGCGTGTTTGAAATAGGTTAGCAATGCGGTCAACGAACTGAAATAATTCATTCGAATCGTCCTTCTTCTTTTGCATTAAGGTCTCATATGTGTTGTATAAATCGGAAAACAAAGTAAAAGATCCCTTTACCAAACCAAAGGTATGACCTTAACACTATCTTAACATTTTATCAAGAAATTATTTTTAATGGACAATTTCCTCTAGATCAACCATTAAATCTTGTAGAGCCGATAAATGATCCTTTGTCAAATGCTCTCTGCGCATTTTTAAACGATGCAATGCGGTTTTTATTTTTTCAATCATTAATTTATTACTGTCTTTGCGCCGCTTATCTTTTTCGGCCGTAGGCAATTTTTCCTTAATGAGCAAAATGGCATCTTCCGGTTTTTCACCCGAATAGCTTTCAATAATCTCAACCTTTTTACCAAGCGGTGCTTGACGAGAAGAAAGGCAATAAGCCACCTTCAGAGGCATGCTCTTTAGTCCCTGCCTTAAACTCAGTGATGGCAGTTGTTGATAAAACTCGTAGTATCGCAAAATATTATAAGCCGTGCGACGAGAGGTAAAGACTCGATCAAGCCATTGAGTAAAAGTTGTTGTCCCATCACCATATTTTCTTAAAATTTCGCGCGCGCGGTAAACCCTTTCACCGACAAGAACAACCTGTTGCTTATGAATCGAACGGATCTCAACCGTGAGATTGCGAATTTCTACAAAATCGCGCCCAACATCTTCTTCTGAAAGTTGCCCCGGCTTAAAACTCTCAAAAAGTAAGAGCTCTAGCTCGCGACTCTCAATCGGGCTGATTTGATTCATTTCTAAATTGTCTTGTTCGATTTCCATAGCGTTATGACTCGATGGCTTGAGGATGATAACTTTTCCGTATTTTTCGAATTCAGAGGTTTTTAGTCAACTCGACTTTTATTAAATGTGTAAAATTTGTCGTTGACATCCTTCTCTCCCTAAAGGACTGACTATTACCCTTGACAGCTCCCCATGGCTAAAGCCAGGGGATTCCTAATTCACAGAGAACAGCTTTGCAACAAATTATTGTTGCCGAGTCTTCCACTCTCTCCAAAGGCTAACCCCGCCAGCCCGACGGTTAAAATATTCTTAGCTG
>JAIPIG010000010.1 GCA_021734805.1 Simkaniaceae bacterium | reverse complement strand
CGAATCCTTTCTATTAATTGATCCTCTTCATCTTGACTCAGTTTCATAACATCCTCTTGTTAAACAGAAGAATAGAATGCCATCACTTGCTACATTCAGTCGAGAGCAAATTCGACAAGTACAATTTTTAGTTACACCCGGTATAAAAAAGATACTTGAATATCAATGCACTCTAGTATTTAATTGCAATTTTGATTGGTGGTATGAATATGTCTAAAATGACAATTGTATATGAGAATGAATTAAGAACGCATTGCTCACAAGAGAATGGAACGTTTCTTATTACAGATGGTCCTAAAGAATTAAAGGGGAAAGGGGAGTTTTTTTCTCCAACAGATCTATTTGCTCATTCTTTGGGAGCTTGTATTTTAACGATGATGGGATTAGCTGCTAATAAGCTGGGGTTAGATCTCACAGGAACGACGGCCGAAGTCGATAAGCAGATGGCAACAGCTCCTCATCGCCGTGTAGGTAAAATCAGCGTGCATATCAAATCGCCATTAAAACCCACTGATGAGCAAAAAGCAAAATTAGAGCAAATGGGACTCACATGTCCCGTACATTCATCACTGCATCCCGATATCGAACAAGATATTACATTCACTTGGGGATAAGTTTTTTCAAAGCTTTATGCCTTAAGTAGATTTTTGCAATTCCACCTGAAATAACAAGAAAAGTCCCAATGCTTGTCAATAGATTGGGGACCGTATGAAAGATCGCCCAATCATAAAAGGCTGCAAGCAAAACGCTCGAATAAAGAAAGGGAGAGAGTCTTGATGGCGTACTTGTTTTATATGCTTGCGCTCTAAAAAGTTGATTCACAACGGAAAATAGGCCAATGCCAAGTAATAAGAGGCTGAGGTTTCCCATTCTGACCTGCTCGGTATCGTGAAATGTCGCTTCGGAAAAGAGGTAAGGAATAAGGCTAAAGACGCTGCAGAGGAAAAATAAGTAGAGAATACCGATATCCGATTTTTCCGTTTGGGAGTTGATTCCAAAGACAACTTGGGATGCGCCTTGGCACAGTCCCGATGAAAGACCGACTAAACTCATGAGAGAAAAAATCTCGCGATTGGGCTGTAAAACTAGGATGACACCAATAAATGAAACGATCACACCGATCCAAGAAGAGCGCCCTACACGATTCTTTAAGATCAGTTTTTCAATCATGGGAATAAAAAGGGGGCCCGTATTGATCAAAACAAGAGCATTTAAGAGGGTATTGCTCTTTAAATAATAGAGAAATCCATATTGAGCCCCCAAGACAAAGAAAGCCCTTAAAAAGTGAAGTTTAAGGTTTCTGAAATGAATATCTCTTCTAAAGTGGCCAATCAGTGTCATCCAAGTCAGGCAGATCAAAAATCCGATGAAATAGCGCCAAAAAATCAGGCTCGGGACGTGAAGTGAGTCTTCTGCAAACTTGGCCATGAGAGCCGTCAATGAATACCCAATTCCCGAGGTCAGGGTCAAGAGAACGCCGAGTGAAAAGGAACCTTTTTTTTCCATTGAGTCTCTTTAAATGAGCTTTTTTTGCACCATATCTAAAAAGTGAATCAATTGCATTAATAAAAAATATAGCCATAAAACTCAAAATAATATCATATGTATATTATTTTTAAATAAAGCGGTTTAGAATCAAAACAATTTTTTTGTAGCATTTTAATCAAAAAATATTTAAAATTTTCTTGATTTTCATTTTGTGAGGACATCATGGGATTAGGAAATGTGCACCATCAAGGTCATTGGGTGATTCCACCGGCTTGGACAGCGTTATTTGTTTTTGAAATTCTCAGATTAAATTCTAGAGCGCGTGAATGGAGTATTGAACCCGGGGAAAGGGTCGTAGAAATCGATCCACCTTCTGCTATAGAGCGCAATTTTAGGATTGTTTATTCGATTATCTATTCGACAATTATTTATTCAAGTACAGCCAGTCAATCTATCATTTTTTCATTACAGCCCATCATTTCAAAATTTGATAGGCTCATTGTTGAAAAGGCGATGTTAATTTTGAAAATGAAAACACCTCCGGATTTGGATCGGAACGTGCAAAAAATCGCTTCTGAAATTTTCCGATTAGACAAAAAAATCACTTCTCTTGAGAACTCGAGAAAAATCTATGATTCTGTGATTATGTTTTCTTGTTCAGTCGGTATGGTGACTCATTTAATCGATGGAATAGTCTTTCAAAGAAAAAGAGTTATAGAGGTTATTAAAAATCCACGGATTTGGTTTTTGGCTGTGACTCTTTTTTTTATATATTGTAATCAAGGTCCACAAAATCCTACTCATTTTTCTAGTGTCTAATTACAAATTCACTACTCCATCTATCGCTTGGTAATAAAGGTAATATAGATCTTGATAAGTATAAAATATAGGAGTTTCCACTATGTTGGCCTGCTCTATATAAGTTATAGATTACGGTGTCTTTAAACAAATGAATGAGGGCAAGATTAGTTAGAAAAAGTGAGGAATAAGAAATAAACATGTTTGGATTATTGCTGCCGTTAATAATCAAAATAAAATGACATGTAAGTCCAATTGAAAGACCGAAGTTATCAGCAACACAAACATTCATAAATTTTCGAAAATCACGGCCAAAAATGCCGATGACACTTTCATAAACATCTCTAGTTCTAGTCAGAATAGTTCTTTGAAAATGATTTTGCGCAGTCGTTGGAAATAGACTCTGTAGTTGCCACATCGCAGTTTGTATACATATGCCAAGATCCCATAAGTCACTAGCATCAGGACCGGCTCTGGTCGTATCCATGAGATCACCTTATTTAAAGAATAGAATAAGATTATAGCGACCTTCAAGAAATAAGTCTAATAATTTGCTCCCGGTATAAAAAATATTGTAATGATTTACAAAATATTGTAATTTTTTTTATCAAAACTTAACAAAATGGCGGTGATTAATGGCGAGTTCTGTTGGGATTTCCTACTATATTGAATCGATGGGATGGCTTTCTGCAGGTATAGCTTCGTATAATGCGTATGACTCCGGAAGAGCATTATTAGAAAAGATTCATAGTACTGGGGCTTGGAATCCAAGAAAATATTCTGAAGTAGCTTTGTATGGGATAGATGCATTTGGAAATGCAATTGCAGCTTATTCAAGTGCAAGTTATGCGTATTGTGAACATCAAATTCGAACATTTAAATCTGGATTTTCAAAGGCCGATTCTGCTGAAGAATTAAAACAAACCATCAAAGATACATTAGAGGAGCAGGAAGAACATGCTAGAGTTGCAATCATAGGAGGAACTATTGCTGCCGGTGCTAAGTTATTTGATAAAATTGCTATTAGAGATACCTCAGTACTTCATGCCATTTCTTCTCCTGGTTTTTTAATTAGAGTAGGGCTCACCCTTTCTGCACTCGAATGTCGGTTATCAGTTCTAAGAGAGTTACAAAGAAGGACAGCCGGTGATATTGGACTCAGTGTCATAGCCAATTTAGGTGCATTGGCGAGTGCAAACTCCGGAGCAAGTAGATTAAATCGATTGGATGTGATTTCAGATCATAGTCGAGATACTGTCAGATTAAATCAATCAAATGGAGAGAGCCGGCTCTTTCCACTTGAATATGAAATGATCCCGGAAGAGCATGAATATAATCCTATATTTCAAGAATCAATTGGGGTTATTACTTTATGTTCTATTCGTTTCCCCGTATTCATCCGAGGAGAAAAAGATCTTGAAAGAAGATACGAATTAACTACCTTGGTTGTTTGGATTCTTTCTAGAGAAACAAATCCTTTTACTAGAGAGTTTGTAGGCTTAGATGATGTAGTGGTAGATATAGAGCAATTATGCCGTATCGAAAGTGAAATGGGGTGTTTAGGAATCATATAGAATACGGGCGTAAAAATGCGTCATAGACCGAAATGAGTCGAAGATGCCGGCGAAGATAAAAACCAATTCTTCAATTTGTTTCGGTATACAAGAGGATAAAAAATGGCTGGATCTTTAAGTACCCTTATAAGTGGTGTAAACTGGGTTTGGAGTAACGGGGATAGAATTGTTAACTATTTAGATTTTTTTTCTTCGAGCATAAATGCTTGTTGGTCATTTGGAAAGTTAATTTCAAGAGTGCGCGATAGTGAGGGGATCACTGCAAGAAAAGTGAGCGATATTGCAATGACTAGCCTGAATTGTTTTAATTCTGTTTTGTTAGCAAAAGGGGCAGCTTATTGTATTATGACTCAATATCAAATCGATATGTTATCACAGGATGTTAAGGCTTATAATATGGATTTGGGATTGGCACAAACAGTGGTTAATTTGAAAAAAAATAGAGAAAATTTGGCTCGACTTATTGAGAAACGCAATGCAGAAGAAGCATCAAGAGCTCGGGAATTTGAGCAAGGAAAAGGATTTAGAATTTTCAATTATATGTCATTGTTTGCTTCAAAAACTGCAGAATCTATTATAGAATATCAGAGCGGAAAAAAAGTAACTGATATCATTTTGAATTCATCTTTTTTAATTCCAATGGGAATCACAATTGGTCAATTAAGTCTAACCATCACGGATTTTAAACATGAGCGAATCATTTGTAACGCAAAAAAAAGTGTTGAGGCCGGTAGCAGAATATTATTTCTGATTAGGAGTCTGTTTGAATCAAGTACAATTAGAATAAAAACAACTAGAGGGGATGATATATCCTTTCCTCTTGAGTATCAAATACTTGATGATACTCCGGAGGTGTTTTCTCATCCGATATTGGGAGCAAGGCTGTGTGGCATTTCGGGGAAAGCCATAAGAATTCCTATTTTGATTGAGGGAGAAGATGGGGTCTACGAGCTCTCTATTTTAATTGCATGGATCGATTATCATAAAAGTAGCCCACTCACCGGCCTAAAAAAAAGTTTAGATGATATTATGTTAGATATTGATGCTTATGAAGAAATTGAATCAGTTCTCGAATCTACGAGAACTGACTGCAAGAGTCGCCTAGGTGCGTGTTGTACCGTGAGTTAAAAAAAAAGCAAAGTCGAGTTAAATTTTAATAAAAATGAATCATTTAATTATGACTTAATAAAACTGATTCAGTTTTATGGCGCAACATGATATAACTTCCGCCTTAATTAAGGAGACTAAGATGGCGGTATCAGCGATATCAACTACAGCGCACCCGGTTTTTAGCGGAACGGATGGGGAATGGGCGCATCGGCCATTTCTTTTCGAAAAAGATTCTTTTATCTGCGAAAACAATATATACGTCACCCGCGAAACCATTGATGCTCTTCCTACTTTTCTCAAAAATGACCTATTCAAAAAGGTGCATGAGCTCTCAGGCACTTCAAGCGCTTATAGTCTTAGTTGGGGAGAGAATCACTTCATGGATAACGAAAGGCTGTTGCGTCAGGCCTTTTATGAATTGATTATTGAACCTTTTCCTGAAATCTTTATCGGCCGACCATCCGAAGAATACCGACGGCTTTTTGATTCCGTGAAAGAAGGAGCTACTCTCATAAGAGATGATCCCGACTATGGGATGCACCACCTCTTTGACAGCTTTGAAAAACTTGCTCGGCTAACCTCTCTCTATATGGTTATCGAAGAAGAAACCGGCAAAGGAATGCTTCTTAATCCACACCAAATGCACAACTCTGAATACTTCAGGGTGCTATGTTCAACAGAGATGAGAGCCGGTGATCAAAGGATTGTGCTTCCTTTAGGGATTTCAATGGAAAACTTTCAGATCTATATTGAATTGAAAAAAATAAAGGGAGAAGATCTAGACTTGGAAATGGGCGCTCCGCGTGATATTATTCCTCTTTTTATCACTGCTCAATACTTTCAGGACAAATCGATTATCTTGAAGCTTCGTGTGATGATGATCATGCAGAGGCATAACGATATTGCAACAAGCTATACCGTAACAGAGGAAGATCTATTAGCGCTCTCGGTAAACAGCGGCTCTTTTGAAAAAGACTCATTATCGGTCCTCACTGAGTTCGTTGTCAATGCCTACCTCAAACAATACCCCGAAGATATCGAATCCCTTGAAGCACTTTGTCCGGAATGTAGAGAAGTTCCGTTCGAGCTTCATCTACCCGGTAAGCATTCTTTTTGGTCTACTGAACCGGCATATATATTTACTAATGAATCGCTTGAGCGTCTCTCAATAGTATTTCCTAATATTGATGCCCTTTACCTTCCTTATAATGCACGAGTGACCTCTATTCCGCCCCAATGGAATGCATCACTCAGAGTTCTTGACTCAATATCCCCCACTCTTCAGGACCTCAGTGCATTAAATGATGCGCCACGGTTAATGCATATCGGTATGACAGGTGCTCTTGTTGAAGTAGTCCCTACAGGGTGCACTGCTCTTCGAAGACTTGACGCTTTGAGAACAACTAAATTACGTGATATCAGCGGACTAAATGGTCTGCCGGATTTAGAAGAAATTCATATCACTAATGGGGTTAGCAATTTTATTGAAGCAGCTCCTAGGGGATGCACAGCTCTTAAAAAATTCACTTGCGAAGGCAGTAGGTTGCGCGATATCAGCGGACTAAACGGATTGCGCTATCTGAAGGAAATTAATGTTTCAGGTACTCTTGTTGAAGCAGCTCCCACGGGATGCATCGCTCTTCAAAAATTTACTGCCGATTATTCGAGATATCGTGATTCAAGCTTTCGCGATATCAGCGGGCTGAATGATCTTCTATATCTGGAAGAAATTAATATCACAGATACTTATGTTGAGGCAGCTCCTACGGGATGCATTGCTCTTCGAAAATTTATTGCCTATGGAGCAGGCTCTCTACGCGACATTAGCGGGTTGAATGATCTTCCATATCTGGAAGAAATTGATATCTCAAGAACTTTTATTGAATCAGCTCCTATTGGATGCACTGCTCTTCGAAGATTTGCAGCCTATGGGGCATATTATTTGCACAATATTAGCGGGCTGAATGGCTTACAGCATCTAAAAGCAATTGATATCACTTACACATTAGTTGAAGCAGCCCCTATAGGGTGCACAGCTCTTCAAGTCTTTATTGCTAATTCCGGGTACGATGCCAGATCTATCCATTCCACCGTAACACTAAATGATAGCGCGAATGAGCTGCCGATGAATCGATTTTTGACTGTTCGAAAATTGCGCGATATCAGCGGGCTGAATGGCTTGCAGCATCTGGAAAGAATTGATATAGATAGGACGTGGGTTGAAGCAGCCCCTACGGGGTGCACTGCTCTTCGAAGGTTTAGTGCTTATGGAGCAGAAAATTTACGCGACATCCGTGGATTAAAGCATCTGCGACATCTGGAAGAAATTGAAATTGGCCGGACTCCGGCCGGAACCTCTTCTTGTTGCGTTGTCTCTTAGAATTTATATACCGAAAAAGACTGAAGAATCGGGAAATAAGGTGGTTATTTACGATTTTTCAGTCATTTCGGTATAAAATGAGATAAGTTATCTCTTAGAGTTAGAGAAGCGGCGTCTTTTTGTGCGCTCATTTTTGAAGGAGCGGTTGTCTCTTCTTTTGTTGGGTTTTGCATCCTGAGAGGCGTATTTCGGGTCGATGAGCTCATCTTGGCCGGATAGGTCTTTGCCTTGAATATGTTTTGAAATCAGGCGTAGGGAGAGTTCTTCAAGAGGCATGAGATCATTAAGTGTATTAAAGAGGTTTTTAGCTTCATGGTGGATTTCAATCTCTTGGATTGTAGCTAAAATCTGATGTTGTTGTTTGGCTTTGATTTGATCGAGTTGGGGAAGTTGCGCGAATTCAAGGTGGCGATCTTGTGCGTTAACTGTTTTCTTGAGAAATCCGATTTCGCGGTTTGTAATCAGGGTAATGGCCATTCCTTTGTTGCCGGCGCGCCCTGTGCGGCCGATCCGGTGGGTATAGCTTTCACGAGAAAAAGGGAGCTCAAAATTGAAAACGTGTGTCACATCAGGGACGTTGATTCCTCTTCCGGCGACATCCGTTGCAATGAGACAGCCCTGAGGATTTTCTCGAAAGGCTTTGATAACGCTTTGGCGCTCTTTTTGTTGCATGTCTCCATGAAGGCGAAGTGTAGGCATCCCTAGATCGATAAGTTTTGCAGAAAGTTCATCCACTTGTTTCTTTGTATTGCAAAAAACAATGGATTTAGTGGGCATCAAAAATTGCATGATGCGGATGAGAGCAAGCGTGCGCTGTTCGGGTTTAATCAAATAGTATTCCTGCTCAATATCAGTATGTGTATTTTCTTTTGATTGATGATCAAATGAAAGAGGATCATTTAAGAGCTTTTTAGAAAGCTTTCTAATTTCAGGGGGCATTGTAGCAGAAAATAAAAGTGTTTGTCTCTCTTCGGGAATATAGGAAAAAATATCTTGGATATCTTCTAAAAAACCCATGTTGAGCATTTCATCCGCTTCGTCAAGAATGACAATCGACGGATTAAATGTCTTTAAGTGATTGGATCGATATAGATCGAGAAGTCGTCCCGGTGTTGCCACGATAACGCGGTTGTCTTGCTTGAGGCGTTTGAGTTGGTGCGTTAGAGATTCTCCTCCAAAGACAGCCGTTGGTAAAAGTCTGAGATTTTTAGCAAAGAAGGCGATTTCTTCCTTTACTTGAAGGGCAAGTTCTCTTGTTGGGGTGATCACTAGAATTTTCACATCCGGGTTTTCAATGAGTCGGTTTAAAGAGGGGAGGGCAAAAGCAGCCGTTTTTCCCGATCCGGTTTGGGATTTTGCAATGAGGTCTCGTCCATCGATGATGGGGCCCATCACATCTCTTTGAATTGGGGTGGGTGCAGTAAATCCGGCATCGGTAATCCGCTCTAAAATAGACGGGTGCAAGTTAAAACTTTCAAAAGAAGAGGGTGTATCCATGAATTTGCCTTTTAAATAAATGTTTTGAATTTCAAAGACAAACCACGTTTTTTATAGATGTGATACTGTCTAGGACAGGTTTTATGCGTCAAGTATATGCGATTGGGGCAAATAAAGCTATTCAAATCAGAGTTATACCGGAGTTGTACCGCTCGAGTTCAAGAGTAACTTTTTTCATAAAGACATTTTTTTAATCGCTCGGGTGATATTGCGATGGCTGGATTTAAAAGAGGCCCAAGGGTTAGAGCGTTGGCTTAGGTGACGTTTAATGTTCTTGAGATGGAAGCTTTGTGCGTGGACGTGGCCGAGTTCATTCCAGCTGACCGGCATAGCGATAGGGGCCCCATCGATAGGGCGAATGGAGTAGGGGGCTGCGGCATGTTGGGCGTAAGCGTTGCGCAAATAGTCAATAAATAGGCGTCCTCGACGCCGGTTTTTGCGGGGTTGGATTGTGAACTCTTTTGGATGCTCTTCGGCAATGTGGGCGGCAATGGCCTTGGCAAAGGCTCTCACCTCATCAAAAGGGTGAGTTGGCTTAATGGGGATGACGACGTGGAGTCCTCGCGAGCCTGTTGTCATGACAAAGGCTTTGAGTTTGAGGTTTTTTTCTAAAAAATCTTTTAATGCCCGAGCTGCCTTGATAGCCAGATCAAATTTTCCTTTAGGAGGGTCAAGATCAAAAATCATCCGATCGGGACAGTCTATTTTGGTAGATGAGCTCAGCCATAAATGGGGGGTGAGGCAAGCGAGGTTGGCAATATAGAGAAGCGTATTTTTATTCTGACAAAGAATGAGATGCCCTTGTCCTTTGGCTTCTCTTTTAACGCCGATAGAGGCAATCCATGAAGGGAAATAATCGGAGATATTTTTTTGATAAAATCCCGCATGTTTAATGCCGTCCGGAAAACGCTGCATTACAAGGGGGTGATCTTTCAAAAGAGGGAGCATCCATTGGCTCACGGCACGGTAATAATCGATGAGCATGTCTTTTGTGATATTATCTTTGGGAAAGAGGATTTTATCGGGATGTGAAATCTTAACTTGGGCCATGGGATTAACCTTTTTTGTAGGAGAGTCCGCTAAAGCGAGGGTGTCTTAATCTTTTATTATTCGTCCATTCCGTGAAGGTGATGTTGCATTTGATTTTCGGTTGAACAAAATGAACGCCTTTAAGGGCAATTTTTTGTTCTTTGAATGGCGCTGTGCGCCGCTCTATCGTCTGAAGGCGTTTTGACAAACTGGTTAAAAGTTTTGTGTCATATCCCGTTCCAACACGTCCGGCATAGTGGAGAATATTATTTTTATAATAGCCTATGAGTAGAGATCCAAAACCTATGCGCTTTCCCTGTGGAGCCGTATAGCCGCAAATGATGAATTCGCCCTGTTGAGTGCATTTGAATTTTAGCCAGTTGCGCGAGCGCTTGGAGAGATAGGGGCTATCTGCTTTTTTTGCAATAATGCCTTCCCAGCCATTCTTACATGCCTTTTTAGAACTCTCTATACCTTTTGTTTTGACATGCGTTGTGTAGCGGATGCGATGAGTAAAATGAAGGGCTTTTTTGAGTAGCGCTTTGCGTTGGATTTGGGGGAGTTGCCGCGTATCGCTTTCGTGATAATAGAGGATATCAAAGGCATAAAAATAGATGGGAACCGGGCTCTTTTGGTTTTTTAAATGAATGCGCGATTGCAATTTGGTAAAACTTATTTTTTTCCCTTCAAAAGTGACAATTTCACCATCAATGATCATATTCTTCATAGGTTGTTTAGCAAAAGCGATTACGAGTTCGGGGTAAATGGCATTGAGCTTTTTGTGATTGCGAGAATAGATGGAAATTTTTTTCCCCTTTTTGAAAATAAGGCAGCGTTCACCATCTAATTTTCTCTCAAAAATCCAATCCTTATCAGAGAAGGGTTCATTGACAAGAGTGGCGAGCATCGGTTTGATCCAATGTGGCTGAGGGCCTTTTTCGAGTTCAATCATTGGACTTGTCTTTCTTCTTTTTCATTTTGATCAGCAGCCAATTTTTTTCCTTAAAATGGATAAGAGCGTAGGGGCCATGTAGCTTTTCCCCATGTAAAAAAATCTCAATGTGTCCTTTGCGAAAACTGCCGCGCATCGTCTGATTCTTAAGATTTTCATACTGACCTTTATCCCAGATTTCGACTTTGCCGGCACCATATTGCCCCTCGGGAATGATCCCTTCAAACTTGGCATAAGAGAGGGGGTGATCTTCTGTTAAAATGGCGAGGCGTTTAATTTTAGTTGAGCGAGGTGGGATTTTAGGGACTGCCCACGATTTCAAAACACCGTTTACTTCCAGTCTAAAATCATAATGTAGATGCGAGGCGTGGTGTTTTTGAATGACAAAAATAGCTTTTTTGCTTTTTTGCTTTTTTTTAGCACTCCCGGCCGGTTCGGGAGTTTTCTTTAAATTGCGCTTTTTGCGGTAAGTCGTGAGCATGGTAATTGACAAAGTATGAGATGATGATATTTTTGCCATAACCGATTTTGAGATTTGAAAACAACCCCTCTATACCATAATGCACAGAGGCCAAGCTGCAATTTTCCCGCTTGGATCCAGGAAAATGAGAGCTTGGCCTCCGTTTCACAAGCGGTATAAATTGATCGTTGACTACAGCTCCTCGATTCTTAATTCGCTTTCGGGTCGGCGTGTACGAAATAGGTGGGCTGTAGGTTCCGGTGAAAGTCTCCTTGCAGCACGGTCTAGGTGGTCATCTCGCCGTAACTCATTCCCGTCTGAAGTGAAGGTGTGAGTCTGCGGTTCGCGAGTAAAGGTCTCACCGGTGCGTAATCTATCGTTGAAAAGAGCTTGGGCTTCACGATTTGTGGCTTCTGCCACCGCATATGCCCGTGTGCCCGGAACCAGAGTCGTTATTGAATCCCTTCCACGGTCCCCTGCTTGTCTCAAGGTTCCACCATAGATGACTGCCCCTCCAAGGACTTCTGTGGCTGTTCCTGTCTGAGTGGGTGATATTGCCATTTTTTACTCCTTATTATGTTTATAATATTAATTATATCAAAAAAAACTAATTAATAAATTAACTTTTATTGCTTTATTAGTATTTAATTGCTGTTTTTTTTCGTAATACACTTACAGCTTGATTCTTACTCTCAAGTCATTCATTTTAAATTTGTTATAACTTTACAACTCACCTTACGCAAAAATGAGGGCTAGAGGGGGCAAGCGAGACAAAGCCGGATCAAAACGAAGTGGTCCGAATGAGGAGAGCATAGCGAAAGTGTTATGTCCGACGAGGGAGGGTTGATATGGCAAGGCCGCAGCCGCTCTATAACCCTTCATTTTTGCGTAAAGTGAGTTTATAAGGTGTAAAAAGGTCGGTATATCTTGAGCGAGAAAGCTAGGTGAGCCATTGGTTTGACCGGTGGACTCCCAAGGGTTAGATTCAGTGAAAAAAGAGATGGTGTTGTAAATTCTTTGTTGGCTTGACGGCCCAAAAAGTTGCAAAGTCGAGCTTAAATAAAAAAGAGGGAATCGATTCCCTCTTAGACTATTGACGGACGTCCCTTCTTTAGGAATGAAAGATGGATTTAAAGCGTCTTAAAGCTTTCAAATGCGTCTAGTTCTTCTTTTGCACAAGAAAAACTTTCATGGCATTTTTTGCTTACGTTAAGAATAAATATGGGGTGGTTTTCGCTGGATCCAAGAGAAAGGCTGCGTCTCGATCCAAAAGTGACAATATCACCGACTTCCCATTTTTCTAATGCAATCACTTCGTCATCGTCTTTATGCATTGTCTTAAAGTGGAGTTTATCCCCTCGTGCATTTTCAACTTCGATGATATCGCGCTGTTGATTGATGACAGATAGTTTAAATGCCACTTGATCATTATTTTTTTGAATAGGAGGACTAACGAATACCCAGCGGTTAGTGCGTGGGTTATAAAACCAATAATATTTAAATAGGGAAAAAGAGCGATAAAGGACAAGTTGATCTTGGGGTGTCCATTGCTCTTTTGCAATCGCTGAACTCTGTCCGGATTCGACACTCCATTCCAGGCCATCTGTTGTAATGATATGGATGCGGTCAGACATCTCATTAAGATGAGCAATGACGTGAGTCGGCTCATCATAGAGTTTTTGAATATTAACATTTTTTTGCGGTTGTTCGCAAATGATAGGAACGAGTGCTGTTAAGAATAAGCTAGTAAAGATTAATTTAGATCTCATATAATATCTCCATTAATGTTGAAGAGATATGAACGTATCATTAATAACTATTTATTCATATAGCGAAATTTAAAAAAAAAGCACAACTCTGAATGAGTTGTGCTCTTATATTTAAGTTGGGAAAATTGTTAGAACTTTTTTCCGCCGCCATGGCCGCCGCGATGTCCGTTTCCACGACCACCACGAAATCCTCCGCGCTCTGCTCCACGAGGAGCTTGACTGCCGCGATCTGTTTGAGGACGTGCCTCATTAACAGTTAAAGCTCTGCCATTGATTTCAGTTCCGTTAAGGGCGTGAATCGCAGCATTTGCTTCTTCTGTTGAGCTCATTTCAACAAAGCCAAATCCTTTTGATCGACCTGTGTCTCTATCCATAACGATGCGAGCTGAAATTACAGTTCCGTGGGTTTGAAATAGATTTTGTAGGTCATCATTATTAAGATCGTAAGAGATGTTTCCCACATATAATTTGTTAGCCAAAGTAAATTCTCCTAAAAAAATATCAATCATTTTTATCGCGAACATAGGACTTTGCCCTTTGTTCCGATTTGTTTTCTTCATGGGACATTTAAGTCATTTTAAAGTGGCTATCAACTTATTAGAGGAACTGACTCAGTAAATTCAAACGAAATTTTTGAGACATCCTGTAACGGATCCAGAATAAAACATGAAGCACTAACCATTTTACCCAAAGTGAAAATTTGCAAGCAAGTGGCTTTTGACGATTCAGTCATTGATCAAGGCGGATATATGAGGAAATATTGCCTTAAGGCTCTGAAAATGATGGATGTATAATTATTTTGGCGTATAAAAAAAAGGCTGAAATTTTATGGTATAAAAATTTTTTTAAACCACTATTTTTAATATTAACTCGACTTTGTAACTTTTTGGACCCGAAGGCCTCAAGATATTTGTTCTCTAGGGAGTTAAAGCGATGTGCGAGTTTTCCTAACGGAAAACTCGCACATGATTAATGGCGGATAAGCTGCTCAAATTGTAAAGGCTCATTCTTTATGCTCAAGTTGAGTTTAATACTGGCCGTATGCACCGGTATTTTTCTCCAAAACCTGGAACATTGATGCCACAGATCTCGAGCCCTCACTTTTTCAATGTGCCCTCGAAAACTGTAATAACGTTCTTTTAAGGATTTTTTTTAACTCATCATCTATTAGACAAAAGACCGTTATGATAAAATCATCGATTGACATGCCTTACACTCCTGTTTCGGTTAAGCACAAAACAGTGTGCCGACAGGCATGTCATTTTTTCAATTATTTCATGTGCGGTTTTCCGTTAGGAAAACTGCACATCGCGTGAAACAAGTATTGAGAGCCTCTAATGCCTAAAGAAAAAAAGACAAAAAACCTCCCAAAGAAAGTGAAAGAAGGTGGGCTTTTCTCAAATAAAGATTACGGCTCAACTCTGACTGAACTAAAGCGGCAGATAAAGGAAAGCCAAGTCAGGGCTATAACAGCGGCCAATAAGGAGCTTATCCACCTCTATTGGAAGATAGGTAAAACTATTGTTGAAAAACAGGAAAAGAGCGGCTGGGGAACCAAAATCATAGAAAAGCTCGCTAAAGACATTCAAAACTCATTTCCCGGCATAGAAGGATTTTCTCGCACAAACATCTTCAGAATGAGAGCTTTTTATATAGCGTATCAAACTAATCCCCCAGCTGGGGGACAATTCCAAAATGATCCCCTTGAAATCCTCGCAAGTATCCCTTGGAGGCACAACTCTGTATTGGTAGAAAAACTTAAGAAACATGAAGAAAGAATGTGGTACGCACAGAAAACCATTGAACATGGGTGGAGTCGTAGTGTTTTGGAAATCATGATAGGGAACTCTCTCCACTCAAGGCAGGGGAAAGCCATCACTAACTTTAAAGCTGTTATGCCATCTCCGCAGTCTGACTTAGCACAACAAGCGACAAAAGACCCCTATCTTTTCGATTTCATTGCCTTAAGTGACGATGTCATGGAGAAAGACATAGAAAATCAGCTAACAGAGCACATTCAAAAGTTCTTGATGGAACTTGGACAGGGCTTTGCATTTGTTGGAAGGCAATACCCGATTAAGGCTGGGAAAAAAGACTTATACATCGACCTTCTTTTCTACCACCTCACTCTTCGCTGTTACATAATCGTGGAGCTGAAAGCAAAAGAATTCGATAGCCGGGATGCAGGGCAAATGAGTGTATACCTGTCCGCTGTGGATGATCTCTTGAGACATGAGGGCGATAACCCTAGCATTGGGATTATTCTATGCAGAACCAAGGACAATGTGTTTGTAGAGTATGCATTAAGAAACTTCAATCGCCCAATAGGTGTAGCGGAGTATGAAACGAAGCTTGTTGAAACACTACCTAAAGAACTAAAGTCAAGCCTGCCTACAGTAAAAGAGATCGAAGCTGAGCTAGAGCAAGACATACCCAATAATGAGAGCCCAGATAAAAAGAAAAAAGGCCGCAAGAAGAGTAAGGAGAAATAAATGAGCGCAACCGACTATCTGATTGTATTTGTCCTAAGCTCGACCGTAGGTCGAACGTCCGAGAGCAAAGACCAAGGCAGATGGGCCCAAAAAGTTGCAAAGTCGAGCTAAGGGAAAAGCTCTAAACCACTACGAGATAGCTTTAGCCAACTCGAAGGGTTTTACAATGGAATAGGGCACGCGTTCCCTACAAAAATCGAGTTAAAATGGTAAACTTGAAGGAAGTGAGATCAATATGCAAAACTTTTCAGATTCAATTGCCCATGCTTTGCAAGGGGCCATTCAAGTTGCAAAAGAGAGCAATCATACCGAAATGACCGAGAGTCATTTTTTAGCAGCGCTTCTAGATGAAAAAGAGGGGTATTTTAATACGATTCTTGAGGAGTTGGGGCTGGATTTGACGTCTCTATCTAGAGAGGTGAATCAAGTTCTTAATCGATGCCCAACTTTTGTTGAAAAAGCCGAACCGCAAATTTCCCGGGGGCTTCACTCTATTTTATTTGAAGCGGAGCGTTTTGCTAAAGAGTGGAAAGATACCTATATCAGTAGTGATCATATCCTTGCAGCGCTTTGGAAGGTGGGCTCATCCCCTTTTAAGGAGTGGAGAGAAAAGAGCAAAATATCATTAAATCAATTGATTGAAGCGATTCGAAAATTGAGAGGAGATCGTCATATGGATTCACCAACAGCCGAATCAAACTTGAAAACACTTGAGAAATTTTGTAAAAATCTTACGGCACTGGCGAGTGCGGGAAAAATCGATCCGGTCATTGGGCGCGATGATGAGATTCGCCGTGTGGTCCAAGTCTTACTGCGTCGGACCAAAAACAACCCGATGTTGATTGGAGAGCCCGGTGTGGGGAAAACGGCTATTGCAGAAGGGATTGCGCAGCGCATTGTACAGGGTGATATTCCCGATGCTCTGAAAAACAAGCAGCTAATGGTTCTCGACATGGGAAGCCTGATTGCAGGGACAAAGTTCCGGGGGGAATTTGAAGAGCGATTGAAGGGCATTTTGCAAGAAATTGAAAAGAGCGAAGGCAATGTCATTTTATTTATTGATGAAATCCATACGCTTGTTGGGGCCGGAGCAACAGAAGGATCGATGGATGCGGCCAATCTGTTAAAACCGGCACTGGCTCGAGGAACACTGCATTGTATTGGCGCGACAACCTTAGCTGAATTCCAAAAATATATTGAAAAAGATGCGGCTCTTGAGCGCCGTTTTCAACCCGTTTTTGTGGCTGAGCCGACACAAGAAGATACGATGGCAATTTTGCGCGGGCTGCGCGAGCGCTATGAAATTTATCATGGCGTGCGCATTAAAGAAGATGCAATCCATGCTGCCGTTCTTTTATCGAGCCGATATATTACCGATCGGTTTTTGCCCGATAAGGCGATTGATTTAATTGATGAAGCGGCAAGTTTAATTCGCATGCAGCTCGGAAGTCGGCCTTTGCCTATCGATATTAAGGAGCGCGAACTCTCATCTCTCATTGTTGAATATGAGGGATTAAAACGAGAAAAAACGCCTAGTGCTAAACAGGGGATGGCTCGCTTAGAAAAAGAAATTGCAGGGCAAAAAGAAGAGCTCTCTAAACTCAGCGCGCGTTGGGAAAATGAGAAAAAGATTTTACAATCTGTTAAAGAGAAAAAAGATCTTTTAGAAAAGTTGCGTTTTCAAGAAGAAGAGGCAGAGCGGATAGCCGACTTTAAGGAGGTCGCCGAATTGCGCTACAGCCGGATACCAAAGCTCTTAGAGGAGCTCAATGAAGAGCAAAAAGCCCTTAGTAGCAAAGAAAACCGGCTGCTCCAAGAAGAAGTCGATGAAAATCTCATTGCACAAATTGTTTCGAAATGGACGGGCATTCCCGTACAAAAGATGGTGCAATCCGACGCGGTGAAACTGCTCCATTTAGAAAAAGAGATCGAAAAGCGCGTGGTAGGGCAGCCACTTGCCGTAAGCGCTGTTTGTGATGCCATTCGCGCATCAAGAGCAGGTCTCAATGATCCAATGCGTCCCATTGGAGTCTTTCTGTTTTTGGGGCCTACGGGGGTGGGTAAAACAGAGCTTGCAAAAGCTCTAGCCGAGCAACTCTTTGATCAAGAAGATGCAATGCTGCGCTTTGATATGTCGGAGTATATGGAAAAGCATGCCGTTTCAAAATTGATTGGATCTCCACCGGGATATGTCGGTTATGAAGAGGGGGGACAAATAACAGAGGCCCTTCGACGACGGCCTTACGCGGTGGTGCTTCTCGATGAAATTGAAAAGGCGCATCACGATGTTTTTAATATCCTTCTTCAAATTTTTGACGAAGGGCGTTTAACAGATAGCAAAGGGCGCAAAGTTAATTGCAAAAATGCCATCTTTATTATGACATCGAATTTAGGTTCTCAGCAGCTTCAGCAACTGATGCATGAGAAACGCGACCAACTCACTAAAGAGATGGTATTGACGACGATCGATCCCATTTTAAAACAGCATTTTCGTCCGGAGTTTCTCAATCGCCTCGATGAAATTCTCCCATTCTTGCCGCTGCAAGAGGAGATGATTGTCCATATTGTAGAAATCCAGCTCAAACTGCTTGCAAAGCGGTTATTACAAAGACAAATAAAGCTCTCATGGTCTGATCAAGTGATGCAATGGCTCTCTAAGGAGGGGTATGATCCCTTGTTTGGAGCGCGGCCATTAAAAAGACTGATCCAACAATCGGTTGTGACGATGCTCTCAAGGGAGATTCTCAGCGGAACAATCCCGGGGTCTTGTGGTGTGGAATTATTTGTAGAGGGGAATGAAATTCGCTATAAAATTTTGTAACAACCTGGTTTACAGTGGTTTAAAAATGAGAAAAAATAGTGAATAAGCTTTGCATTTGATGCCGGATATGCTATGAATAAGGTATAGCCTAATGAAGTATATTGGGGAAAAAATTAACCACTTTTGGCCGGCCTTTCTCTTTTCCAAATGGGGACGAGGATCGCCGGCTTTTTTTCTAACTCTATAAATTCTATTTTATTAGAATACACATTTATTTTTTTTGGTTCCAAATAGAGTTGTTGCATAATTTATTTTTATCTAACATGCTCATTATTAGTTTTTACCACAGAGAGCACAGAGCTCACGGAGGCACCGGAATGTGCATTTTCTTGACTTTTCTCTGTGCTTGTTAAAGTCCTTATGGTCAATGGCTTGATAGTTTATTAAATTATGCAACAAGATAGTTCCAAATAGGCAGAATTACAGTAAGTTGGCAATTGTCTTTAATGTGTTTTTTTGTTATAATTTTCTCAAATTTATTATGGAGAATATATGGCAGCTGTTACTACTACTGTGCCTTTTATTGAGGTTTTCAGAGAGGTAATCATTAACCCAAATGAAAAAGCCGAGAGAGTTCGAGAGAACGAAAGAATATTTCTTCCATTAGCTGCGCTTATTAATCGTATTATAAGTGTGGTTATCCCGATATGGGCTTTTCAGTCCCTCATCTCTGATGAGAGGCTTTATCGTTCAGGGTTTTTTATGGGAGTAGGAGCGATAGTAGTTACGGGAGTCGCCTGTATGCCTGGATCAATTCTCGGCTGGGAAATAGCTATGGTTTGTGATCGTCTTTATCAACTTATTCAAATGGATCCGGTTAGAACCCTCAAAGATCCTCGAGGGGAAAAGTTAGTTGAGGAAATGACTCCAAGAACGTTGGTTTCACATCTTTTTAGGAATACTATCATACTTTCTAGGTGTTTTTCATCATTCGCTACTAGCTTACTCGAATTAAAAATTGAAATGCCAATGAATTTTAGAGAGTAGATGAGACAAAAAATAGAAACAGAGAAGGCTCCAAAAGCCATTGGTCCGTATTCTCAGGCAATTTTAGCTGAGGCTCATTCATTTCTTTTTGTTTCAGGGCAATTGCCAATTGATCCGGTCACAGGAGAGTTGATTGCCGATATTCAAAAAGCCACAGCACGGGTTTTTGATAACATTGAGGCAATTTTATCCGAGGTTCAACTCGGTTTAGATGCTATTATTCGTTTAGAAATCTTCATGACCGATCTCAAAGATTTTGCCGTTGTGAATGCAGAGTGCGAAAAACGCTTTTTTGCAGCATATCCGGCGCGTCAGACCATTGAGGTTTCGGCTCTTCCTAAAGGGGCATTGATTGAAATTTCATGTATTGCACAAGTTCCTCTAAAATAACCGGGGGGCTTTGGTCTTTAATATCCAAAGTCATATGAGCCATTTGTTCATAGATAGGGGCTCTTTTTAAGAACATCTGTTCAAAAGAAGCATCAAAATCAAGTGGATTGAGAAAAGAGGGAACCCCTCTTTTATGAAGTCGTTCTTTAAGCTGTTGTTTGGCGCATTTGAGATAGATCAGTGTGCCTAATTTTGAGAGATAAATTCGGTTTTCATATTGCAGAATGCCGCCGCCACCAAGAGAGATAATAGAGGGGGGGTATGTGTGAAGTGAAAAGAGAATGTCTTGTTCTGCCTTGCGGAAAAGTGTTTCTCCAAATGTTTGATGGAGGGCTCGCGCAGGGAGATGATGTCTTTTTTCGAGGAGATGATCGGTGTCAATCCAAGGCATTTTAAGCGCTTTTGCGAGCAATTGGCCGAGTGTGCTTTTTCCACAAGTAGGGAAACCAAAAAGAATCCAATGAGAAGTTGAAGTTTTCACTCTGAAAAAACGCTCTAAATAGATATCATCATTCTATGACTTTATTTCTAAATTGCCAATCGATTTCAAAAGCGTATGGCTCTCAAATTTTATTTGAAGGGTTATCGCTCAGTATTTTTTCTAAAGACCGTATCGGTTTAATCGGACCCAATGGAGCCGGAAAATCAACGCTCATGAAAATCCTTGCGGGGATTGAGACACCTGATGAAGGGGTTGTTTCAGTTAAAAAGGAATTAAGGATTGGCTATGTTCCCCAGATGAGTCACTTCAAAGATGAGTCACCGGTGAATGTTCTTCTTGAGGCTTTGCGAAGTAGCTCTCATTTATCGGAACATGAAAAGCTCATTAAGGTTGAGACGTGGCTGACAAAAGTGGGGTTTACGGGGCATGAAACATCGGCAGAGAAGCTTTCCGGTGGGTGGAAAAAGAGATTATCTATTGCCCAAGCTATGCTGCAGGATCCCGATGTTTTGATGCTTGACGAGCCGACGAACCACCTCGATCTCGATTCGATTTGTTGGCTTGAGGGCTTTGTGCAAAGAGAAGTGTCGACGTTTATTTTAGTCAGTCATGATCGGACGTTTTTAAAGAATATCACCAATCGCATGGTGGAAATTAATCCGCTGTATCCTCAGGGGCTGTTTTCCGTTGAGGGCTCATATGATTTTTTCTTAGAAAAAAAAGACATGTTCATTGAGGGGCAAATCCAGCAGGAAAGATCGATTGCAACTAAGGTGAGACGCGAGACGGATTGGCTTCGCCAATCACCAAAAGCAAGAACAACGAAATCAAATGCGAGGATTGATCAGGCGCATGAAATTTTTAGCGCGTACGATGCGTTAAAAAAACGCAATCGCGAAAGAAATACGCAAATTGGTTTCGAAGGAAGTGAGAGGCAAACGCAAAAACTCCTCGTATGCAATAACCTGAAAAAGGAGATGGATCAGCGCATCCTTTTTCAAAACCTCGATATTACATTAACGGCAGGGATGAAGCTTGGTCTTATGGGATCAAACGGCTCGGGGAAAACGACGTTGATGCGCATTTTTGCAGGAGAATTAAAACCCGATCAAGGGACGATGAAACCCGCAGATGATTTGAAAATCGTCTATTTTGATCAGCATCGAGCACAACTTCCTTCTCATATGACTCTAAAAGAAGCGCTCTCTCCCGGTGGGGATTTTGTCTATTTTCAAGGGAAAAGTGTTCATGTGAATGGCTGGTGCAAGCGCTTCTTATTCCGTCCGGAAGACTTGGAAATGCCCATTGAGCTATTATCGGGGGGGGAACGGGCAAGGCTTTCCATTGCAAGGCTGATGCTGACACCTGCGGATATTTTACTCCTTGATGAACCGACAAATGATCTCGATATTCCAACGCTTGAAACGCTTGAAGAAAATTTAATGCAATTCCCCGGGGCCGTTGTTTTAATTAGCCATGATCGATCGATGCTAGATCACATCTGTAACCTCTTTTTATCTCTTGGCGATCCGGGGGGAAGTGCCTTTTATGCGGAGTATACTCAATGGGAAGCCGCTTTGCAAAGAAGTGAAGTGAAAAAAGAGGCCCCAATAAAGAAACCCCACAATGATCGAGAAGAGCGCAAAGAGAAAGGGCGCATCGAAAAATTAATTGAAAAAAAGGAAAAAGAACTCGTCATTCTCGAGTCTCAACTATCCGAAGAGGATCCGGTTAAATTGCAAGAGTTCTGTGAAAAAATTGCTCATCTGAAAAATGAAATTAATCAGCTTTTTGAGCGCTGGGCTGAGCTGGAAACCAAGCTGTACTAGAACCGGAATATAAGCCGATTGTTTTAAATTCTTCTTATTCCCTATACTAATCTCACGCTTGTACAGGTGGATTCAGGTTTAATGATTGGTGTAAAAAAAGAGGTTGATTGATGGCTGATTTATGTGATGCGCCCGTGATGGAAACGGGATCGGCACAATGGGATCTAAATGAGAATAAGAGCCTCTATTGGTTTGATAAGTGGGGCGAAGGATATTTCGGCGTCAATGAAAAGGGAAATGTCGAGGTCAGCCCGAATAAAGATAATACAAGTATCGATCTCTATCATATTGTCCGCACCTTGGTTGAAAGGGGAATCGAAGCACCTATTTTAATCCGTTTTGATGGGATCATTCGCAATCGCATTAACCGCATTTCCAACGCATTTGAGCAGGCTATTGAGCAGTATGGCTATCAAAAAAATTACCGGCTTGTTTATCCCATTAAAGTAAATCAACAGAAACACGTTATTGATTCGATTCGCGATACGAGGGGTAATAATCAACCCGGCCTTGAAGTGGGAAGTAAGCCTGAACTTCTGGCTATTCTGGCCATGCCGAATACAAAAGACTCCATTTATCTTTGCAATGGCTACAAAGACAAAGAATATATCGAGCTCGCACTTCTTTCTCGCAAACTCGGGAAAAGGACAATCATTATTATTGAGCAGATTTATGAGTGCCAAATGATTCTCGAAGTGGCTCAGGGACTCGGAATTGAGGCCGAAGTGGGGCTTCGCATGAAACCATCCGGGCAAGGAAGTGGTAAATGGGCCTCGTCAGGGGGAGATTTCGCCAAATTCGGTTTAAACACACATGAACTTCTCGCCGCTATTGAAGAGTTTACAAAGGCCGGCAAAGCGCATTGGCTTAAACTGCTTCACTTCCATATTGGAAGCCAAGTGACATCTATTCTTCCCTTTAAAAAAGCGCTTTTAGAGGCGGCTCATTTTTATACGGAGCTTGCTAAAGTGTGTCCTTCCATCGAATTTTTTGATATTGGAGGGGGCCTTGCCGTCGATTATGACGGGTCTAAAACGGCGAATGACTCTTCAATGAATTATACGGTTGAGGAATATGCGCGCGATGTTGTTTATGCGATCGGCAATACGTGCCGAGAAAAAAGTATTCCGGAACCGACAATTATTAGTGAATCGGGCCGGGCGCTTGTTGCTCATCACTCGGTTCTCATCACAGAAGTGATTGATGTCTCTCAGTATGCTGCTCCCGTCGATTCTCTAGGGAAGCCCCCGACAAAAAATCGTGTTTTGAAACAGCTCTATGATATTTATAATAGTGTCATCCCCTCGAATTGCTTAGAAGCAATGCACGATGCTCATTTTATTAAGCAGCAGATTTTAGAGACATTCATTCAGGGAGGAATGACCCTGCAAGAGAGGGCCTATGGAGAACTTATTTATCGCCACTTGATGACAAAAATCCAAGAACTATCTGATCAAAATATCCATATGTCTGAAGATTCCCACAGGCTATCTGAGACGCTGGTCGACACGTATTTTTGCAATTTTTCCGTCTTTCAATCTCTTCCCGATTCTTGGGCAATTCAACAACTCTTTCCCGTCATGCCGATTCATAGACTCGATACAAAACCGACGAAGAAGGCAAAAGTTGCCGATTTGAGTTGTGATAGTGATGGGGTGATCGATCGGTTTATTTATCCCAAGGGGTCTAAACCATATCTCATGCTCCATGAATTTAATATGAAAACCCCTTACTATCTCGGTATTTTTTTAGTCGGCGCCTATCAAGAGGCCCTAGGTGGGCTTCATAACTTATTTGGAGATACGAATGCGATTCATGTCGATTTACATGAAGATGGGACATGGCGCTTTAAGAATCTCATTGAAGGGGATATGGTGAGTGAGGTCCTTCAGTATATGCAATATGATGCGCAGCAACTCAATGATCAACTCCACGACTCGATTGAGAATGCCCTTAGACAAGGGAGCATTTCCAATGAAGAAGCTCTCAATATTAAAAAGAAATACAAAGAATCATTAAAAAATTATACCTACTTGGTGATCTAATTATGCAAGGACATGGAGAAGAGGGGCATTTTTTAGGAATTAAATGCCCACTAGATGAAGCAAAAATTGTGATTCTTCCGGTTGCTTTTGATAAGACAACGACATATGGCCATGGATCTGATCAGGGGCCTGCTGCCATGATCGAAGCATCGCGCAATCTCGAGACATATGATATTGAAACTGATAGTGAAGTGTATCGAGAGGGGATTTATACGGCTGAGACTGTTGCCTTTGATACAAGTGAAGAGATGATTGCATCGACGTATTGCGCTGTTTCAGACTATATTTCGGATGGCAAATTTGTCATTACACTCGGTGGAGAGCACGCGATCTCTCAAGCACCCATTCGCGCTAATGCACAAAAATACGGATCGATCTCAGTGCTTCAAATCGATGCGCATGCAGATCTTGCTTTTGCCTATGAGGGGAATCCACTCAGCCATGCTTCCGTTATGGCCAGAGTGAAAGAAATTCCCGAGGTAAGCAGTGTCGTCTCTGTAGGGATACGGAGCATGTCAATTGAAGAATCGACTCAAGTTGTACCTGAAAAAATGTTTTTTTCTCATCAACTCTTTGAAAATGACGAGTGGATGGATCGCGTTGTTGAGCAATTGAGCGATCAAGTCTATATCACTTTTGATCTCGATGCGTTTGATGCCTCGATTATGCCTTCGACGGGCACGCCGGAACCGGGGGGAATGACATGGCACATGGCGACACAACTTCTCAAAAAAGTGGCTGAGAAACGGCAAATTATCGGCTTTGATGTGGTCGAGCTCGCCCCAATTGCGATGCTTCCGGCTCCCAACTTTTTAGCAGCCAAGCTCATCTATAAGATGTTGAGTTATACGTTTGCAATAAATACAGTCAATATAGCGAGGTAATCAGATGCATATTTCTCAATTTATGAAGCGCCACTATAAACATTTCAATGCAGCAGTTTGCGTCGATGCTGCTGAAGAATGGATCCGGCTTTCCGAGAGAAAAGGAAAGATGTTTCTCACATTAGCCGGTGCAATGAGCACAGCTGAGCTTGGGATTTCACTTGCAGAACTCATTCGCCAAGATAAAGTGCATGCGATTTCATGCACAGGGGCTAATCTTGAGGAAGATATCTTCAATCTCGTTGCGCATACTCACTATGCCCGTATCCCTCATTATCGTTCTTTGACCAAAGCTGATGAGCAGGAGCTTTATGATGCCGGGATGAATCGAGTCACCGATACATGTATTCCCGAAGAAGAGGCTATTCGCCGCATTGAACAGCAGCTTTTATTTCTTTGGCAAAAAGCCGAAAAGGAAAATAAGCGCTATTTCCCCCATGAATTCATCTATCAACTTTTTGAGCATCGTCTTTTAGAAGAGTTTTATGAAATCGATCTTAAAAACTCTTGGCTTTATGCTGCTTATGAAAAACGGCTCCCCATTTTTGTGCCGGGTTGGGAAGATTCGACAACGGCTAATATTTTTGTTTCTAATGTGATCAAAAAGAATGTCTCTCGCTTTGATACGGTGAAAGCAGGGACAGAACAAATGGCATCGCTCATCGATTGGTATATGCAGGTCTCTGAGAAATACGAGATTGGTTTTTTCCAAATTGGCGGAGGGATCGCAGGGGACTTTCCCATTTGTGTTGTTCCCCTCATTCGTCAAGATATGGAGAAAAAAGATTGTCCTCTCTGGAGTTATTTCTGCCAAATTAGCGATAGCACCACATCTTACGGTTCCTATAGTGGCGCCACACCGAGCGAAAAAATCACATGGGGAAAACTCTCAGAATCGACGCCATCCTTTATCATTGAATCAGATGCAACGATTGTGGCCCCCCTCATTTTTCAATATGTACTTGAAAAAACAAGTGCTCATATTGAGGCGCAAGACTTCGTTGAGGCAACTGTTTGAGTGATATTGAGTTAATGCTCCCAACGATATCAGATGGGGAAGATAAAACTTCCCCATTCAAGAATCGTCTCCGCAAAAACTATCGCCATTTGCGCAAATGGGCCAAGCGTACCCGGTCGGATTGTTTTCGACTTTATGACCGGGATATTAAAGAATATCCCCTTGCCATTGACCTTTACGCCAATCGCTTTGCCATTCACTATTTTGCTTCTGCACAGGATGAAGGTGAGGTGCCTAGCGAGATGCTCGATGAAGTCAATGAGGCGCTCATTTCAATTTTCAATGTGGATAAATCGCTCATTTTTTGGCGAACTCGTCTCCGCCGAGCTAAAATGCAGCAATATGAGAAAAAAGCTGAGCAAAAAGATTTTTTCATTGTCTACGAATATGGCGTTAAGTTTTTAATCAATCTCGTCGATTATCTCGATACGGGGCTTTTTCTCGATCATAAAGAGACGCGCCAACGGTGTGCAAAAGCATCGTATCAGAAAAGACTTCTCAACCTCTTTGCTTATACCTGTTCGTTTAGTGTGCATGCAGCCGTTCATGGGGCGGCATCGACGACAAGCGTTGATCTTTCCAATACCTATACGGAATGGGGAAAGCAAAACTTTCAAATCAATCACCTCTCTCTCAAAACTAACGAGATCATCAAGGCGGATTGTCTCACTTATTTAGATGAAGAGATCAAAACATCAAACCAATACGATGTGATCATCATCGATCCGCCCACGATTTCGCGCTCCAAGATGATGGAGCAGTTCTTTGATATTCAAATCGATTATATCCCTCTTTTGAAAAAGGCGCTGCAGCTCCTCTCTCCTCAAGGAGAGATCTACTTTAGCACCAACTCGCGCCGCTTCAAATTCGATGAATCTCAATTTCCAAAGTGCACAATCAGGGAAATTTCAGAAAAAACGCGTCCTATCGATTTTCGCGATCCCAAGATCCACCGCTGCTGGAAACTCCAAAAATTGACAAAATAAACAACTCCTCTTTTGAGGAGTTGTTTATTTTGTTGGTTGGCGATAGCTGTTGAGAAGGATAGCTGTGGCTTGAGAGACATTGAGTGAGTCGATTTGTCCCAGCATCGGAATCATGAGATGGAAGTCGCATTTTTTACTTAAGAGCGGTTGGACCCCTTCGCCTTCAGATCCGACGATGATGATCGCTTTTTCAGGGAATTCAAAATGGTAAAGGGATTCTGTTTTTTCACTAATTTCTGCAGCGACAGCCCAATAGCCCGCTTTTTGCAGAGCTTGCATTGTTTCAACTAGATTAGAGACTCTAGCGAGGGGAACGAGTTCGCTTGCGCCGGCACTTGTTTTGGAGACAACGGGAGTGATATCGGTGCCCCGATTTTTAGAATAGATGACAAGATCGGCTCCGAAGCATTCACACGACCTTAGAATGGCACCGACATTTTGAGGATCAAAAATCGAATCAAGCATGACAACAAGGCTCTTTTGTTCATCGCGCTTTGAGTTGATAAAGTCCTTGATATGGATCAAAGGGCGCTCTTTGACTGCGGCAACATAAGACTGGTGTGAGTCGGAATTGACAAGTTGAGAGAGTCGCGCTTTGGGCGTATCGATGATTCTAATCCCATTTTTTTGCAGCTCTTGATACAGGGGGTCATTTCCGGGTTTTTGCGATGTATAGACTTGTAAGATGCGCTCGGGAGTCGCCTTAAGCACCTCCATAATACAGTTGCGTCCCATAACGAGTTGTTGATGACGGGTCATAAATGCTTCCTATTTGAGGATAAATATCATACATGATTGCGTGTTTCTGCTCGATTTATTTATGATGGATGAAGTATATAAAATTTACTTTAAAGAATGCATATAGGAAGACCATGGATTTAAAAAAAATTATTGGAATCATTCTCGCCGTTTTGGGAATTAGTTTGATCTTTATTTCAGGCTATATTCGAGGGCGTGTAGAAGAAGGTAAGCAAGAAATCTCAAGTGGGCAACAAACAGTGGATCAGACAAATAAGCTCTTTTCGATAACAGGGCCAACAAAAGTGGTTGGAGATGAGCTGACCGGTTCTGCTCAGCAAGAAATTGATGAAGGGCGCAGTCAAGTTGCACATTATGAAAGAATGGCAAGCCAGCTCCAAATTGGGGGAATTATTCTGATCATAGCCGGAGCCGGCCTTTTTGTTTACGGTTTCATGAAACGGCGTTGAACGACAATTTTCTCGATAACAAAAGTGAGAATGAGAAGAATCAAAAGAGCCATTAAGAGATAGCCCATGAATCCGAAGACATCATTGAGGGCTAGTGAAGTGGCATGTTTTGTTAAAAGGTTATTCAGTTCTTCATTGGATTGATCTTTTGATAGAGAGAAGATTTGTTTCGCTCTTTGAAAATAATTCAGAGTCAATTGCGAGTTAATCGTGAGTCCTTCACCTAAGCGTTCATGAAAAAAGACTTGGCGCCTTTGCCATAAAATCACGTAAAGACCGGCACCTAAACTACTAAATGTAGAGCGAGTGGTTTGAAAGAGCTTAAAAATTTCTGAGCTTTGTTCAGGGCCATAGCTTGCCATGGACATGCGAAAAACCGGAAATAAAAAAAGAATCAATCCAAATCCCGCAAGAGCTCTTGCGACTGAGAGATGGAAAAAATCGACATCAACATCAAAGAACGTCGAGTAATAACACGATGTAGCAAAAAACAGAATCGAAAGGGCCAGCGTAAAACGAGGATCAAACTTTTCTAAAAATGTTTTCATAATAAAAAAGGCAAATAATCCTGCTAAGGCCATCGTTCCAATAAGCACTGAGACCCATAGGGGGGTATAATTGGCGTAGATGTTGAGCCAGAGGGCAATTAAAATGATCATGCCAAAGTAAGAGGCAAAGAGAACTCCTAAGTTGAGGAGAGAATAAGATAGAAGAGGGCTCTTCAATAGCCTCAAGTTTAAAAGAGGCTCGGGATGAATTAGCTCCCATAAAATGAAAAAGAGGAGCGAAGGGACTCCAATCACGACGAGCACGTTAAAAAGCGTTGATCGGGTCCAATCCAGTTCTTGGGATAGAGTTGCGGCCATAATCAAAGATCCCAATCCGATAAAGAAAAAGAAATAGCCTATGCGATCAAACGGTTTCAAAGCTGACTCTTTGGTATCCGTTTTGCGATAAACAATCCAGAAATAGCCTGCTAGAAAAAGTGCTATGGGTTCATTTGTATGGAAAATCCATCGCCAGTGGTTTTCATAGCCAAGCCAAGCCCCAAAACAAGCGCCAAACACGGGAACAATAGCAAATAGAAGAACCATCACAAAAGCATAAGCCGGATGTTGCTTTTCAGGCGTAAATCGAAGGATAAGCTCTCGAACAAGAATATAAAAAGGACCCGAAGTCAGTCCAAGCATGAAGCGAAAAAGGTTAAATAGAGGGAAAGTCGGTGCCATTGCACAGAGAATCGAAGAGAGTGTGTAGAGTAGCAGGCAATAAACGAGGGTGTGAATCGGACCCCATCGCTGAGAAAGGCTCGGGGAGAGGGGAATAGCGAGGGCGTTGCCGAGTCCAAAAAAGACCATGGGATAGACGGAAATTTCATTACTGCCTCCCATTTCCGACACAATATAGACGCCGGCCATATTTGTGACGGTATTATAAAAAATAGCTAAGAAAAGGGTGACTAATAGGCAGAAACGAAAAAAAAAGGAGCTTTGAGATGGTTCATTCGAAAGGAGTCTATTCATAGATCAAGCCAATGTCTTCAAAACAAGAAGGGAGATCATGATCGATTTGTTGATCGATTTTATTGTGGATCGCATTGTCTTCACTGATAGCTTCTTCAAGGAGAGGCGGTAAGCTCAGGATGAGGGAGGGAAGCTCAAGAGGTGCTTTGGCATATTCAGATAAAAGAGGATCAAGGTTGGATGCAATGATCTGATCAATGAACTCCCGATCACCCACTTCTTCTCGATTAAATATGGAGGTTTCATAAAGTGGAGATCCCTTTGTTGAATCGGGAACCATGCGTCCCGATTGATTGCGCACATCAACGCGAGCAGAGCATGTGAGCCCCAGTCTTAAAGGGTGCGACTGAAATTCTTGAGGATCGAGAGCGACGCGTACCGGAAGCCTTTGAACAATTTTAATCCAATTCCCCGATAAATTTTGTGGGGGTAAGAGGGAAAAGGCATTGCCTGCGCCTCCGGGTAGACCGACAATGGTTCCGCGGTATACTTGCTCCCCACCCCAAAAATCAGTTGTGATATCAACCCTTTGTCCGATACGCATCTTTTTGATTTGGGTTTCTTTATAGTTGGCGTTGATCCAAATTTGATTGAGGGGGATCACACTCATTAAGGGCTGTCCTTCAGGGACCCACATTCCCACTTGAATTGTTCTCTGGGCAACAAGACCTTCTACGGGAGAGTAAATTTTACAGCGGTAAAGGCGAACCCAGCTATCGCGTACACGATCCGATGCTGCAATGACTAAGGGATGGGTATAAATGGAAGTGTTTTGGATCATCGATCGCGTTCTGTGATAAGCCGCAACAGACATATTTAGCGAAGCATATTGAGAGCGAAGCGCTGCAATTGAGTGTTCATAATCTTCGATAGAAACGCCTTGCACGCGATAGATGCGGTAGCGATGCAAAAAGTCTTGCGCATTTTGAATGAGAGTCGCTCGCTTGAGATCGATTTCTGCTCGATAGACGAAGACTTGGTGAAAAAGTTCACAGACTTCTCGGACCACTTGAGCTAAATTTTCTTTGGCTTGTTCAAGGGCAATTTTTGCATCCGTTTCATCGAGAGTTACCAGCAATTCCCCTTTTTTAACGAGGAAGGAATCATCGGTATGAATTGAAGTGACAAACCCATCGTGAAGCGGTGTAATATAAACTTGATTGCCTTGTACATAGGCATCATCAGTATATTTGATAAATCGATAGTGAAAAAGCCAGGCGGTGAGTCCGGCAAGGAATAGAAGAGAGCAGATGCCCCAAAATGATAGGATGAGTCTATGTTGTCTATTCATCGACATACCCCCCACCTAGGGATTTTGTCAGTTGAATGCTCACAAGATATTGTTGGTAGAGGAGATGTGTGTTAGCGAGTTTTTTCTGAAGCCACTCCTCTAAGATGCGATACGTCGTCAGCGCGTTATCAATGCCGCAATTGAGGCGATCATACGTCAACGTATAGCGCTGATTTGCATTTGATAGGATCTCTTCTTGTTTTTTCTTTTCAAGATAAACGGCCTGTCCCATCGCGAGAAGATCGCTGACTTGTTGAAAGCTTTTTAAAATAAGATCGTTATATTCATAAACGGCCTCATAAAAAAGAGCCTTTTTAGCATCGATATTGGCTCCGATGGCTCCGGAGGTATAAAGCGGGAGACTCAGAGCGGGGAGAGCGCTGATTGTTCGGCTCATCCAATCAAAAAGGTTTGACCATGAACCACTTTGAAAACCGGCCAGTGCAATGAGATTGATATTGGGCCAAAAATCAGCGCGTGCAGCGCCGACTTCATGACTGAGTGCATCAACACGCCAAATTTGCGCCTTCAAATCGGGGCGCCTTGAAAGGAGCTCGGCTGAGATGTGATCGGGAACGATCAATTGAGGTGAACAAGCCATGAGAGGCTCATCGAGCTTAAGTGGGGTATCGGGGCCATGGCCCGCTAATATATTGACGAGATGGCTATTTTGAGCAATTTCTTGCTGAATCTGATCTAACCATTGTGCTGCTTCCAAGAGCGACTCTTCTGAGAGTAGAGGGGTAAGAGCGGAGTCAAGAGAGTTATCCAGTCGATCGATTTGAAGAACATAGATGTTTTGTCTGGCTCGGTAGATTTCTTCATAGATTTCTTTAAGCATGAGATTGGTTCTCAATGCGAAGTAAGCTTGACAAAGAGCTGCGGATATAACGAGTTTGATTTGCTCCGTTTCCGCTAGGCTTGCCCTTTCTCGACCTAAAGCAGCGCGATATAAATTCCGATACTTTCCCCAAAAATCAAATTCATAGGAAAAGGATAAACTAAAATCGATCTGTTGATTATTAATTTTAATATTGGGATTGAGGGCGCGATAAAGTCCGTTATGGCTTAAATACTCCCACTGATCGCTCGCATTAAAAAAAAGGAGGGGAAAGAGCTTAGATCGGGCGATAACCGCTTCGCCTTTAGCGTAATCGATTTTTTCTTTAATGGCCTGAAGAGAGGGGTTGTTACATAAGGCACTCTCAACGAGAAAATTAAGTTCGTTGATTTGATATTGTTCCCACCAGTTTGATGAGGGCCAGCGGTGTTTTTCGATATCGAGATGTTCATTGATGGATACAAGGCTTGAATCGAGATTGGGAGGAGAAATAATCTTTTGTAGCTTTTCCTCTTTGGACATGGAAAGGGAACAAGACGTTAACAGCAGGGAAGCAAATCCCATTGCTATTAATACATAAGATCTTAATTTTAAAAAAGATAGACGCATTGGTGATTGATCCCAACCCTTAAAAAATCAAATTTTTCTTTTAATCTTAGCCCCTCTCAACTCTTTAATGAAAAAAGGATTAACTAATCAAGTCTCTCATTTTCCTTGGTTTCACCTTCAGTTTTAAGGTATAATCTCGACTTTGCAGCTTTTTGAACCCGCCTGCCTCGGTCTTTGCTCTCGGACGTTCGACCTATGGTCGAACTGGGAGATTATTAAAACCGGGAAGGGGTAAAAAACCCCTTCCCGGTTTTAATAACTCCCCCGAAAACAAATATCTTGAGGCCTTCGGGTCCAAAAAGTTACAAAGTCGAGATAATCTCAACTTTCTTATATATAAGGTGATCATCATGAGAGAGCTCCAACATCTTTTTAAAAATAATCGCCTCTGGGCTGAAAATATGCAGAAAAAGGATGATAAGGCATTTCAAAGACTTTCTGAGAAGCAAACGCCCAAATACTTATGGATAGGGTGTTCGGATAGCCGCATTCCCGCCAATGAAATTTTAGGCCTAGAGCCTGGAGAGTTGTTTGTCCATCGCAATGTAGCTAATTTATTTCCCCATACCGATTTTAATTGCCTATCTGTCCTTCAATATGGGATCGATTATCTCAATATTGAACACGTCATTGTTTGTGGTCATTATCAATGTGGCGGAGTGGCTGCTGCCATGGAAAATGAACAATTTGGCCTTGTTGATAATTGGCTTCGCAATATTCGCGATGTTTATGCGCGTGAGAAAGAGCTCCTCGATGCGATTACCGACAAGACTCAGAAATATGATCGCCTTGTTGAACTCAACGTTCTCAATCAGGTAATGAATGTGTGCCATACGACGATTGTCCAAAATGCTTGGGCGCAAAAGAAAAGACTTTTCGTGCATGGTTGGGTCTACGATTTATCGACAGGTTTACTTAAAGACCTCGATTGCTGTATTTCATCACTCGATCAAATTGACGGTCTATATATGACTTTAAAACCATAGGTTGCATTGGATGGAACAACATGAAAAATTTATGCAAAGAGCGATCGAGCTGAGCTATAGGGCCGGTATCGAATTAAAAACGGGAGGCGTCTTTGGCGCTGTTGTTGTCAAAGATAATGAAATCATTGGTGAGGGCTATAATAAAGTCATGCTCACAAATGATCCCACATGCCATGCCGAAATCGATGCGATTCGCAATGCAGGCAAAGCGCTAGGAACACCCCATTTGGAAGGGTGTATTTTGTATACGAGCGCTTTTTGTTGTCCAATGTGTCTTTGTGCCGCCTACTGGGCACATATTACAGAGATCTATTATGCTGCAACTGTTGATGATGCGGCTAAATACGGCAACTTTAAAGATGTCGATTACTATGAGGAAATCCAAAAGGAAATCCACCAACGCCAAATTAAATGCACAAATATTATGCGCGAAGAAGCCGTCAAAGTTTGGGAAGAATTCGCCCTGATGCCCGATCGAGCTTATTACTAGTGTTTAATTGCAAAAGTCCCCGAGCTTATTTTGATCAGATTTTTCTGTCTGATGGTCTGTAAAAGTTCAGGGTAGACTTGAGTGAGTCACTCTGAATTTTTACAGACCATCAGGCGGAAAAAGATGATCAAAATAAGCCGGCGGATTTTTGCAATTAGACACTAGTGCAACATAGCTGAAACGTCTATTGCTATTTCTTGCCCTACAGTTCCCATTTTCTTAATCTGCCGCGCATTCATATCTTGTGGCTTGAGCTCGACGTAGCGAATAAGCTGATCGGTATAAGATTTAAAATAATAACGCATGGACTGAGGGTCTTTAACGGATGTGAGCATGGTATAATCGGTATGGATCATATCACCGCTTTTTTGTCTTGCAATGCCTACGGGGATATCGAATTGATTGAGAAGATGGAATGTTTGATTGACGGTATCGGATGCATTGGTCGAGGGAATAGCCGTTGAAGAAAAGATGGCAGCACGGACAAAACGTGATGGAGGGGTAAAATCACCCGGGAGGCCAACCATTCCGGAGCCTTGTCCAAAGGGAAAGAGTTCGACCCCACGCATCTCAACCGGTTTGACATTGAAAGGTGTTAGGTTAATAAAGTTGCGCAAATTGGTTATTTGCCAATCAAATGAGGGGGAATTCGTAATGGTTCCAATCGGATTGTCGTAGACGATGAGTTGTCCTTCAATGGGTTCAATGACGATGCTATTGCCATGTTTGTCATAGACAATGTAGTGAAAGGGAGGGGCTTCATTTCCCCAGTGATTTAAGACAGTGGGAGCAATGATGATGGAAGGCAGAGCTCTTTTGACTTCATCGATGCTTGCAAATTGCGTTAAGAGCCATTGAGTAAAATCAATGGGAGAGAGGGCGAGCGATTGATTGGACTTTGTCACTTCAGTATAGCTTGCATATCCGGGAAAATAAAAAGCGGCGGCAACGAGGCCCATTTCATTCATTCCATCCATTAAAATTGGCGCATCAAAACAATAGATTCCAACAGCAGCATATTTTGATTTGTAAATCAGTCCTTTTCCAAGAGGTGTGTCTCCTGTAAAAGTGAGATTACGGGGAATAATAGCTGCAGACATATCGAGTTGTGTTCCAAATTCGACTGTGCGGCCCGTAATGACAGAGCCGTCAGTAGCAGTCAAACGAAGTCCCGTGCATGCCATTAACTCGCTTGAAAGGCAGAGTGTGGCAATCAGTGTTTTGAAAATATTTTTTTTCATTTGAACGCCCTATTAATTAGAAGTCCAGCTTATGTCTATATATAAATTATTTGATCATTAATGTCTTGATGTCTATGGACACAATTTAAACATCGCGTTATGATATTTAAATGAAAATATTAAAACGCAATCAAATTGAGACACCGCTGGGACCGATGCTTGCCATCGGCGATGAGCGCGCTCTTTATTTACTTGAATTCACCGATCGAAAAGATCTGACTAAAGAGCTATATCGCTTTCAATTGAAGATGGACATCTCATTAGAAACGGGATGGTCGGATTCTTTAAGGTCTATTGAGCAAGAACTCAATCAATATTTTCAAGGAACACTCTCGCACTTTAAAACACCGCTCATCTTCTGTGGAACCCGATTTCAAGAGTGCGTGTGGAAGGCTCTACAAGAGATTCCCATTGGAACAACGCGCTCTTATTTAGAAATGGCAAAAGCCATTGAACATCCTAAAGCTGCCAGAGCCGTTGCACGCGCTAATAGTACAAACCAACTTGCGATTATTGTGCCATGTCATCGCGTGATTCAATCTAACGGCGATCCGGGAGGTTATGCCGCTAATCCAAAACGCAAGAAGTGGCTTCTCGATCATGAACGGGCCCAAAAAGTTGCAAAATCGAGTTAATCGTTTACAGAAACTCAAAATCTTCAAACTCGATTTGATTTCGATTGATACCAACCTTTGCGAATTGCGCGGTGAAATCACGTGTTAGGCGCTTGGGTCCACACATGATAATGCTACTCTTTTTTAAATGAGGAGATTGGGCTTCAATTTTTTTGATACTCAGCCGATTGTGTTGATCCGTACAGAAAAGAAAAAATTTAAATTGAGGACAATGTTTGGCAATGCGATTGAACTCGTCTAAGAAAAGAGCGTCTTCTTCTTTATGGACGCAATAAAACAATTGAATTGATTTCAATGGAACCGTCTTTTTCAATGCAAATAAATGCCGAGCCCAAACCAGAAATAAAACAATCCCGATCCCACCTGCAATCCAAATTTGAAAAGGTTTTGCTTTAAGATAATTCAACTGACCAAATGGCCCTTCAACCGTAACTTGGTTTCCTATTTTAAGATCCGTATATAATTTGCGCGTGAAATCACCTCTGGCTTTGACAATAAGTGAGAGTTCAGACCCATTCGGATGACCACATAAAGTAAACGGGTGAGATTCTTTTGAAAGAGATGCACTATGAAAACTAAAAAATGCATATTGACCGGGAAAAAAAGGAGTGCCTTTTGAAAGGGACTTTAAAAAAATTTCAATGGTTTGATGATCGAGATAATTCAATTGTACGACTTGATATAGAGGAAATCGAATAAAATAGGCATAAATGATCTGTTTATATGCGATACTGATTAATCCAATAATGAGAGGGATAGCCAGTAATGGTTTAGAGGAACTAAAGAGGTCTCGTGCAAAAAAGATATGCATCGATGCTAAAATAAAAACAACCCCCATCAATTTATGAATCATTTTCCATTGGTGATAGGGGAGAATCTTAAAAAAAGTGATCGCAAGAATGATGACCATCAGCCAGAAAGCATAAGATCCCAAATTAATTGTCACGTTCTGATGGAAGGGTAAAAAAGTATAGAAAAAATGGCCGATTCGATTAGGCAACCATTTAAGGGCGAAAAAGACCGGATGAAAGAGTATCAAGTAAAAGCCCCAAGTCCCGATGTATCGGTGCGTGTCATAGATGCAATCAAGTCCGCCAAATATCCCCTCTAACCATTTAAATCGAGATGAAAGAAGTAGAGAGAGTGACAGTAAAAAATAGCCGCCGATTCCAAAGATTGATCCAATGCCTTTGAGCCGATGAGCAACACCAATATGAGACCACTCCTTAAGTGAAGAAAAAAAACAAATGCCTACAAAGAGAAAAGTGATGCTTAGACAAAGATAGAGGTTTATTTTATGCCGATGGAACATGATTTTATTTTAAAACTTTATCGCTACTCGGCGGATTCATAAATTCCGGTCCGATAGGTGAGGGAATTGTTTCTTGCAAGATTTCATCGATTTCAATGAAATCGTTCTCAGTGAGTTCCCATCCCCAGATGCTATCCAATGTATTGAGTTGATCCGGATGGCGTGCACCCCAAAGAGCAACGCTAATGCCCATATCCAGTGCCCAACGAATGGCAAGGGCAAGAAGAGGTTTATCGTATTTATTTTTTGCCCATTCTTTGAGTTTATGGGTAGCTTTCAAATAGGATGCAAAGCGGGGAAGTTGAAATTTGGGATCGATTTTACGCAAGTCATCGCCTTCAAAATGATGGTTTTGATCCATTGAGCCGCTTAAAAGTCCGCGGCATAAAGATCCATAACCGAGTGTTGCAATCCCCGATTGAATACAATAGGCGAGTTCTTCATGCTCAATCTTCCTCTCAAAGAGGTTGAAAGGCGATTGCAGGGAATGTAGAGGAGCGTATTTTTGAAATTCTTCCATTTGATGCGTTGAGAAATTGCTCACACCAATAGCGCGAATTTTCCCTTGATCGAGAAGTTTTTTTAAAGCTTCTGCCGTTTCAGAAATGGGCACTAGAGGATCAGGCCAATGGAGTTGGTAAAGATCGATATAATCGCTACCAAGTCGTTTGAGTGAGTCTTCAAGTTCTTTAATGATGATTTCTTTACGGGCATCGCGATAAATTTTTCGATCCTTCCAGCTCAAACCGACTTTAGTAGCTAAAATGATCCTGTCGCGCTGACCATAACTTTTAAGCGCTTTACCAATAACTTCTTCTGCTATGCCAAAGCCATATACGGGAGCTGTGTCAATAAGATTAAGACCGAGATCAAGTGCATGACAAATCGTTGCAATGGATTCTTTTTCTTCGGCGCCGCCCCACATCCAGCCACCAATAGCCCATGTTCCTAAACCAATGCGCGATACGTTATGCTTTAAGTGAGGGATTTCAATATATTCCATTATTATACCGTGGTTTACACCAAAAACAACCTCATAAGATGAAATGCGATTTTAGGTAAACTGCAAAGTCGAGATGATTTAAAATGGAATTGTAATAGCAAAGCGAGCAGGTGGAGTATTAATGTTTGCCTGAGATGCTAAGTAGCTTCCCAAAAAAAGCCAAAAGTCGTACCAGACGTGGACGGCAACGCTTTCTTTAAGTGAGTTATTTTTGTAAGCAAGCCAACCAAAATAAGATCCGAAAAGAGAAATAAAAGGGACTGAAAAGGCGTGATAGCGCCAACGATATTCCTTCGGAAGGGCTTTAGCATTGTCCCAGTGGGCTAAGCCAAATAAGATTGAAGAAGAGGCAATCCCCATCGCCGGATTGGAATGCTCAATCAAAGCGGATTGCACATAGCCTCTAAAAAAGGCTTCTTCTCCGATTCCAACGGGAAATGCTGATAAGGGATATGTTGCGCTGAGACTACAACTAACATGTGCGTCATCGGGATAAGCAAGCTTGTGCAGGAGAATTCCGGCAGCAAGAGCACCCAAAACACCACCCCATACTTCAGGTTTATTTAAAATAACCGGACTAAGTGGGGCAAAACACAAATCGGTAAAGCTATCTGTTGGCATCTGATAGCGGTAGTTTTTTTCTCCATTATAGAGGTGTGTATCGCGATAGGAGGCATAGATTCCATAGAACCACGTGTCCATCGCAACAGTTATATCTAGACTCTGATCTCCCAAATGGCTGAGATTGAGTCCTAATCCCAGACTAAATGTTCCTGCAAGCCCCGCTGCTGTTTTATAATCATCTAAATAGACATGTCCAAGGCCGGGGAAAAGCGAAAGACCAACGGCTATATAAGCATTCTTCTCCTTTTTTCCTAAAGAAGAATAGTCAGAGGGTTGATTAAGGGGGTTTTGATATTGTTCTGAAAATAAAACAGGATCTTGGATTGAAAGAGTGTCTTTTAAGTTGCCGGGAACCATAGAAGGGGGTTCATCTGCAAAAAATGGCACTAAATTCGAGAACAATAATGCAAAAAAAACGAGTATGGATTTTATCTTCATTCTGATTTCCGATTATTTAAGCTAAGCAGTTTAGAATGCAACGGTATATGTTACAAAGGCTGCCGTTGCAATTAAGCCGCCGCCTAAATAGTACAAAGGATTATTTGAGTAATGTGAGTGATGCCCTTCATCGAAAAGCAATATAATTGGAGTAGCAATAAGGGGAAGCAGGTTTAGTTCAAATTGTCCGTATTTCACCTTTTCGTATTCTTTCCCCCAAATCAATTGAATGTTAGGAATATAAAAACTCAGTGCTTCTATTCCAAGTCCAAAATATCTAGATTCATGTTCAGTAGAATGATAAAATAATCGGGTGTATTTAAAAGAGGGGATAATGTTTGACAATAGAGGAAACTGAATATTGAGTGAATAATCATTCCCGCGTAATGACTCAATATCTCTTTGCCGATAGCCGACTCCTATCGTTGGAGAAATAGCTGAAGTGCCTCCTTTAAAATATCCGTAAGAGTTTTCCGGTAAGACGAGAGATTTAGAGGGGGCAGAGTTAATTACTACAGAGGGGAGGGGCTTTTCCGGAGCACATGAAAAATCTTCAGCAAAGAATTGAAGCGATACGCCCATTAAAAGAAAAGTTAGCAGGCATTTAATATTCATTTAATTTCCATACACCAATGAATTGAATCTAATTATTTTCAATTTAATGTGTGTTTTTGTCAATTGATTATTCTTGTGCTGAAGTAGTATGCCGGGATATTCTTACGCTTTTAAATGCATTTCCGTATATGATCTCGACTTTGCAACTTATTTCGGGATAAGTTGCAAGACCGAGTTTAAAAGCTTAAGTGAATGGAGTCTTATGAAAGGTATTCCCCCCTGTATCAAGTGTGGATCTGATTTTACGTATGAAGATGGTAATCTATATATCTGTCCTGAATGCGGATATGAATGGATTCCCGATTCTGAAATTGAGAAGACAAGCGATGAGAAAGTCGTTAAGGATGCTGTCGGGAATATTCTCCAAGATGGGGATAGCGTGACTATTATCAAAGATATCAAAGTCAAAGGATCCTCTTCTGTAATCAAAGTTGGAGTTAAAGTGAAAAGCATCCGTATTGTGGATGAAGTGGATGGGCACAATATTGAAGCTAAAGTTCCCGGATTCGGTCCAATGATGCTAAAATCAGAAGTTGTTAAAAAATCCGGTTAAAAGATTCTCTACAACCGTTAGGGATGAGAAATGAATTTACTACAAAAAATGATTTGCGGGTTGTTTTTATCAAATTCATTTTGTTTTCAGTGTTTTACGAGTGGTTCAACTGATATTTTTTGTCAGTTTCCTAATCAGTATTTTATTGAAACCGGGACTTACTGTGGTGAGGGTATCAGGCAAGCTTTAAGTACGGGAAAATTTGAATATGTCTACTCTATTGAGATTAATAAGCGACGATATTATGCAGCAAAAAAAGCATTTAACCGCTTTTCAAAAGTAAGGTTGTTTTTAGGGGATTCGGCATCACAGCTATCTGTCATCTTAGATGAGGTAGATGCTCCGGCAACGTTTTGGTTAGATGCTCATAGTGCGGAATTAGTGAATAGAAAAACCCAAGACCAGTTTGCTCCCATATTAAGGGAAATCAGGGAAATCGGGAAGCATCATATCAAAAACCATTCTATTTTGATCGATGATGTAAGACAATTTAATGCCGGCGCCTATAGTCACATCTCGATCGAGAATCTCAAGAGCGCGCTTCTTGAGATTAATCCAAATTATGAATTCAGATTTATAGATTCTCCTTTTGCTCCCAAAGATATTTTAGTGGCAATTGTAAAACGATGATTCTTTCATCTTTCAAGAGATAAATCATTCATAAATATAAAATTTTTTATATTCAATTGCGTTTTAAACACGCCTCTTTTCATTAATGTCAAAATCAAATTAGCTTTTGACATCTACGGATAAGGCAGCCCCAAATCTTGCATAGCCGGTCCCAAAGGCTATGAATGCACATAATTCTGCAATTTCCTTTTCAGAGAAAGAGTTCTTTAGCTTTTCTATATCTTCTTCAGAAATAGGTAGAGTGGTTTGGGCCATTTTTCTTGCAAAATCAACTGCAACTCTTGTCTTAGGATCTTGGATGTTCTGCGTAGGACAGCCAAATGACATACATTGGGCGCACTCGATCTGATATGCAATAGTGCGCCTTACTTCTTCTTGAAGTTGAGGATCAAAGCTAGAAAATTGATAAAATGTATCTAATAGTAGATCCCATTTATTTAGGATTTCTAGATTATGGCCTAAAAGCCTTTGAAGTGGGCTATTTCCATTTTCAGAATATTCAATACGGGCCATAAATAGTTCTCCTTTAATGATTATTTAATCTTTGAAACTGATGTTTTTTGTCAGTTTCCTAATTTGTCACCATATTAAGGGAAATCAGAGGAATCACAGTATTGGCGAATGCAAGCATCAAGCCGAATGATAGGTACGCATAGAATCGCTATGATTACGAGGGTTGATTCAACGAGACCCGCATATCTTGCAGCAACATCATACCATTCTAAGGGTCGAGAACTTAAGTTAGTGTAGTTTACAACCTTCCAATTGCCTTGGTTGTATTTGACTTGAAGATCGATAGCACTTATGGCTAGCGAGGTTAGAAGAAATCCTGCTATTACTGTGGCAGCTATAGAGATAACCGTAAGTATAATGACATCGGATAGGGATGGTCGAGTACACCGTTGTTTAGGCTTGGGAAGGGGGATTTGATCATTAAATGTGTAATAAGGGGGAGGAGGGAAAGATACAGTGTGCATAAGCACCTATTGGATAATAAGGTTGATCTATTTTGAACAATTGCCTCTATTTATGGAAGGGGATTTTTTTAATGTTTTGCGGATTTGCGCTACTGCAACATTCAATGATTCACGTGCGTAACCGAAAGCCTTCGCTCCATGGCCTGCCAAATGATTGACTCCTTGTTGGCAATAAACATAGGTGGGTATACCTGCTGCTTGCAATCGATCTGCATATTTTTGGCCGGCGTCTCGGAGAGCGTCTTGTTCTGCTAAGATGATGACAGCCGGCGGTAGGTTGCTTAAATCGCTTGCTATTAAAGGGGATGCATAGGGGTTATTTGCATCATTTGGGTCTGATAAATATTGAGTGGCTTGCCATCGGAGCATATCCAATGAGTCCTTTTGTCTTAGGATTGTTCCATGACAAGTTAAATCGGGAGCCGGATTAATGAGTACTTGTAAGTCTATGTTTGGTCCGCCTCGATCTCGATTCATAAGGCAAAGGGCCGCCGCCATATTCCCTCCGGCGCTGTCTCCTACGATTGCAAGTTTGCTCGTGTCGGCAAAAATCTCAGGGCCATGTTTGGTCATCCATATTAAAGTGTCATAACATTGTTCAAGGGGTAATGGGAATTTTCCTTCAGGGGCATTTAGATATCCAACTGAAACAACAACTGCTTTTGCTTCGGAAGATAGGTATCGAGCTAGGTTGTCATGCGTATCAAGATTTCCCGCTACCCAAGCACCTCCATGAATCAGTAGGATAATCGGAAAGCGATCCCCTTCAGTTGGAGTATAAATGCGAATGGGTGTATTTCGGCCCTCTCGAGTCAAGGTATGGTCTGCAACGGAAAAAACAGTAGGTATTGGAGCTTCGATGCTCATGATGCGCTGATTGATTCCATTGCGCACTTCTTGTGGATCCATGTCCCACCATGACAAAGTTGAAGCGTGGTTAGATTGCATACAAATTAAGGCTCCAAAAAAGGCAACACGCCTAATCTATACCGCTCGTCATTCAAGAGCTGTTTTTTTTGTCGCCGGCATCCCCGCTTGGTCGATTTACCTCACCTCTGCCTATTGTCAATAGCGCGTCGGTTCGGTAAAGGGCCTTCGACCCAATCGACCATCGGTGCGCCGGCTTCTAAAAATTCCAACTCTTGAATCACTCCCGGTATATTAAAGATGACACTAAGAATAGCAGTTTTTTTTGCTATAAGTCACATCTTAAATTTTGAGTGTGACAGAGCGCTACCTTTCCTATCGATTCAACCATTCAAGATATTTCTTTGGTGAAATTCAGCTTGTCCCAGGTAGAAACAAAGCAGACACGCCGGGATTTTCATGATGGGTTTATTTTCTTGAAAATCTACCGGTATAAGGCCGAGATCACTCGGTGTTTTGGTGGCTATGTAGCCTCGAGTGATTAGTTCTTTTTTCCTAACTAATTCAATAAGTCCCGGGACATCCCTAGCTTGAACACTCTGTGCTTGGTACTTAATTTCTAATGGCAATATGGCGCCATCTAATTCTATAACCAAGTCTACCTCTTTCGCCTCCTTTGGACTGCGCCAATAGCTAAAGCGTGCTTGATTGATTCGACAATGGGACCATAGATGGCCAATCACCGCTGTTTCTACACATTGACTCAGTGCAATGGGGTTTTCGAGGATTGTCTTGCCTTTGATTAATACAGCGGGCGCTATGGCAGGATCACTTAGATAAAGTTTATTTTTCCCTCGAAGAACTTCTTTGCCATAGCCAAATGGGAGGAGTCTATAAACGAGGTGTGTTGACTCGAAAAGATCGACAAAGTTTTGAACTGTTTGCTTTGCAATGCCAAGATCTTTAGAGATTGTTTGCGTATCCTGCATCCCCCCATCCTGCATACAAAGAAAGATGAACATCTGTTCAAGTTCAAGAATTCTACGAACGCCAAAGAGAGCGGTCATGTCTCGCTTAAGGACTTTGTCAACAATGTCTTCCCTTAGTAGTCTTTGGGCTTGTGTGACGCTGTTAACAAGTGCTGCCTGAGGAAATCCTCCACGGATAAGATATTCATGAAAATGTCCTATTAAATACGAACAGCTTTGGACAATCTTATAGTGTTCACTAGGACTAAGATTGAGTAGCGAGGCTAGTGATTCAATTTCGTGAATTTGAGGAAGTTCTACGTTTTTAATCTGTAGGTACTCGTAGAAAGAGAGGGTTGAGATCTGAATACTATGCCATCGGCCCACCCCCGATTCTTGATCCTTCTGTATTAGCGGAGTAGCAGAGCCTGTAAATACAATTCGTTGTGATTTAGTAAAGTCCACTCGATGTTTGACCCATATACCAATGTCTTTAATAAATTGAGCTTCATCTAAAAATAGATATTCCGGGCCACTACCTTTGGGTTCCAGCTCTCGCCAAGCTTCCAGCACGGCATCAAGTCCCGCTAACCTACAAATTGGGTGATCGAATGTGGCGTAAAGAATACTACCTGCCGGAACCCCGGAGTCAAGAAGACTCTGGATAGCTTGTAGTAATAGAGTGGTTTTCCCTACCTGACGAGCTCCAGAAAGCAGTACGGCTCTCTGTGCCGGTGGCTTTTTGATCCATCGCATGAGCTCGGAAAAAGCGCCGCGATTCCATCGGGGAAGATCCGGTATTTTCTCCCCCCGCCACCAAGGGTTAAATTGCGCAATAATTGAGATGAGTTCTTCCTTAGTGATTTTCATAGCTACTTGCCTTATTTTACCTATTTAAGTAAAGTATACTTTAACTAAAAAGTAATTTCAAGTAAAATAGCATTGTAAACTATCTAAATATATCGATTCCGGATATGATTCCGGAGGTGGCTATTTGAACATGAGGGTAAATATGGAAAATAATGGTCAAAGATGTTTCGGGACAGGGAAAGAATTCTACGAAAAATATCATGATCAAGAATGGGGCGTTCCTGTTCACGATGATCGACATCTGTTTGAAATGCTTTGTTTAGAAGGGGCGCAAGCAGGCCTCAGCTGGGAGACGGTTCTCAAGAGGAGAGAGGGATATCGACGTTTATTTCATCAATTTAAACTAGAAATTGTAGCGAGGATGACCGATAGCGAGCTTGAAGAAGTGCTCAAGGATCCTGCAGTGATCAGAAATCGTCGAAAAGTATTTAGCGTACGAGAAAATGCTAGGGTAGCGCTGAAAATTCAAGAGGAATTTGGCTCATTCGATACCTATCTCTGGGGCTTTGTAAATCATAAACCCATTGTCAATCACTTTAAAACAATGGGGGAGGTTCCTTCACACTCTGAAGGAAGCGATCAGCTTTCAAGGGATTTAAAAAGACGAGGCATGGTATTTGTGGGGGCAACAATCATTTACGCATTTATGCAAGCCGTTGGAATGGTCAATGATCACTTGATCACATGCCGATGCCGCTCGTGATTAAAAATTTTTATTAGTATATTAGAAGGGAGTGTGTGTATAGAAATAATTTTTAGTCAAAGAAAGAAAAGGGGGATATATGTTGATTTGGGCAGCTATTTTCTTGCTTATTGCAATTATCGCAGGTATTTTTGGTTTTAGAGGCGTAGAGGGTGTAGCAATTCAAATTGCTAAAGTTCTATTTTTTATATTTGTTGTACTATTTCTTGTATCTCTAATTTTTGGACTGATAAGACACTGATTCTATACCGGGAGTGATTCAAGAGTTGGAATTTTTAGAAAGTCAAGACCATATGAATCACTCACCCAATAAAAAGACCTCAAAGAGGAATGGTTTTTATTTGGAGCGGCGATGTGTGCTTCGAGGGGGAAATTTCCCTCTGTTTTTTTTGAAGGGACCCGAGGGCCGGCTAGGAGTTTTTTGATCTTTTCTTTGAAAACGAGGGGAGGAGAAGCTTCTTTTTTGAATGGGCTGCTCTTTAATAGAGGGATCGGGTGCATAGCCGGGGACAATGACTTTGGGTAGTTCACATTTGATCAGCTGCTCAATATTTTTAAGCAGTTGGTGTTCATCAATACAGACAAGAGAGAGAGCTTTCCCTTCGTTGCCGGCGCGCCCTGTGCGTCCAATGCGGTGAACATAATCTTCAGCGACTGTGGGGAGTTCAAAATTGACAACATGGGGGAGTTGATCGATGTCGAGTCCTCGCGCAGCAATATCAGTCGCTACAAGGATGCGCAAGGTGCCGTTTTTAAAACTCGATAGAGCTTTAACCCGTGCCGTTTGGCTTTTATTGCCATGGATAGCAGCTGCATTGATTCCATTTTTTTCGAGTTGTTCCGTCAGGCGGTTAGCTCCGTGCTTTGTCCGTGTGAAGACAAGCGCTTGGCCCCAGTTTTGTGAATTGATAAGATGAGTCAGTAGCGCTGTCTTAGAAGTGCGGTCAACGGGGTGAATGATCTGCTTAATTTGCTCTGAGGTGCTGTTAACACGTGATGTTTCAATGAGGGCAGGCGAGTTTAGGAGTTTATCGGCGAGTTTTTTGATTTCTTTGGAAAAAGTTGCTGAAAAGAGCAAATTCTGTCGTTTTTGAGGCAGGTGGGTTATGATTTTTTTGATGTCGTGGACAAAACCCATGTCGAGCATGCGATCGGCTTCATCAAGGACAAGGATGCCGACATCACGGAGATCAACTGCTTTTTGATTGATGAGATCAAGGAGGCGGCCGGGTGTGGCGATGATGACGTCTACACCTTGACGCAGCTTTGAAATCTGTGATCCAATGCGGACTCCGCCGAAAATAACCGTCGATTTTAAAAAAAGATGCTTGCCGTAGGTTTTAACGCTATTGCCGACTTGAGCAGCCAGTTCTCTAGTGGGAGTTAGGATCAGGGCGCGGACGCGGCAATCTCCGTGCTTTTCGGCACGCTCGCTGACAAGCTGGAGGAGGGGGAGGGTAAAAGAGGCTGTTTTTCCGGTGCCTGTCTGAGCGGCTCCCATGATATCGCGCCCTTCGAGAATTAGAGGGATGGCTTTTGCTTGAATAGGCGTAGGCGTTTCATAACCTTGCTCGGAAACGGCATCAACTAGGGGGCTCGATAGCCCAAGGGAATCAAATGACATAAAAATCCATCGATTTAAAAGTTTTATTGAATGAACATCAGATTCATATGTCAAACGAATCCAAAAAAGGATAATTCTAGCGAATTGCCGGATAAATATCGAGGCTTATCGGTTTTTTGTTCAGAATTGACGCATTAAAATTTTAATAATCTCCCAGTTCGACCATAGGTCGAGCGTCCGAGAGCAAAGACCGCGGCAGGCGGGCCCAAAAAGTTACAAAGTCGAGATTATGGCAGATGCCGCTTATGCGCTGTCCCTTTTCCCTTACAATGCTTGACGGGATACTTTGGCTTCATATTCTCAAACTTTTGGTGCGCCGCTTCAATGGGTATGAGGGGCTTTAAGTCGAGAAGATTTGTATTCTGAAAAAAAAGCATTTGCTGGGAGAAACAGTGGACTCGGCAACGCGTCCATAGAAAACCATTGCCATTCTTCACATTTCTGAGGTTCGAGCAATTCGGGCTCTCCTTCAAATTGATCGACTACAGCAAAAAGGGTAATGTAGTGTTTACTCCCATCAATGACATCATTGCTCCAAGAGCCAGTCTGAACTGAGAGTGCATGAAGACCTGTTTCTTCACTCAGCTCTCGTTTTGCACAATCTTCAACAGATTCTCCAAATTCAAGATGTCCACCGGGAGGAGCCCAATCACCTACGCCATGGGCACCTTTTCGTTTGCCAAGGAGAACTTTGCCTTCTTTAAATACAAACACTCCGACACCAACCCTCGGTTTTGTCTTTTCAGGTTGAATTTCCAATGCAATTCCATTCGACATAAAAACACCCCAAGTAAAAATGAGAAAAACTAATCCTCTTTTCATTTCCAAAAATCCTCGTAAATCAGTGTACCATCCGCGTTGTTAACATTGAGGATAGACATCTTTTTAATTCCTAATCCCTTCATAAAACCAAAAGCCAGTATTGTATTTGAACCTTTGCAAAAAGCAAAATCTCCACCCAAAATCTGCATCAGTTTTACCCGCGAATCCCCGGACAACAGCAGCTATACCATGTCCGAACACACTTCCTGTTCCAATAATTTTTGTGGTAGGGTCTTTAAGTTTATCGCTGAAAGAAATTTCATTAAATGATTTATTTCCGCAACCCAGTCAAAAGGAATTTCTTCGGAGCTATTGCGAAAACTTTTTCAAGCATCATGGCGATTGTAGCTACTTCAGGGGATCTGATCCATTATGTAATCACCTAGATCAAGAACTGATTAAGACATTTGTGGTGGATCACGAATTTCTCATTTTAGTTTTTCAACCTTACTCTGTAGGTGAATGTGCTGATATCCCATTTACGGTTAAAATCCCATTCACTAAGCTAATAGGAAAATGGCAAGCAGGTAGTCCCTTGGAAAAGCAATTACCCATCAATAAAAATTTCCTTTCTTCTTGGGATAAGGACAATTGGATCAGTGATGTCCAAGAAGATCATTTAGAACGCCTACTTGAGAGGGGAGAAAGGGGTAAGGATTCAAGCATCTGAAAAATTCCTTCTATAAAAAGGCCGGGATCTTACCCGGCCGGAATGGAGGTGGAGAGACGCGTTCAGAACTTTGCTGGCATCTTTGACTTTTTACTCATATTTTTTTTTTGACTTAATCATTCACTTACTCTACCATCCCGAATTTTTGATATGAAAGGTGGTATTTTTATGAGGATTTTTAGTTTCTGTTTCTTTGTTTTGATCAATATATGTGTTCATGCTACCCCTATAAAATTTATATCACAAAAAGATCAAGATAGGTGGATCATTGAAGAAGTTTTCAATTATAAAAAAAACGGTTTTTTTGTTGATCTTGCGGCGGCTGATGGAATCAGCTTAAATAACACCTATAATTTAGAAAAACATTTAAACTGGAAAGGGATATGTATTGAGCCCAATCCAAAATTTTTTGCTAAGTTAAAAAAAATACGCTCCGTTATTCTTGATTCTTCTGTAGTAGATGGGGTGAATCATAGCGTTGAATTCCGCTATGACAATATGATGCTAGGGGGAATTGTTGATGATGATACGGATAATTGCGTAGCTATTCGTAAAAAACAAATTGTTCAAGCGCGTAAAAATAGACGTATTATGAAATGCAATACATTAACATTGGAACAAATTCTCGATAAGTACAATGCTCCTCACGTAATCGACTACCTGAGTTTGGATGTCGAAGGCTCTGAAACGAGGATCTTGAGGAATTTCCCCTTTGATAAGTATATTTTTTTAGCTATGACTATTGAAAGACCCACTCCGGAACTTAATGCTCTTTTATTTGCAAATGGCTATATCTTCGTAAAGAATTTTGCTTATGATTCTTTTTATGTCCATGAGAGTATAGAAAATTTGCGTACCATTAAAAAAGAAAATTTTGAACAAATCCCTAAAAAAGATTGGTGATTTCATTTTATGGATAAATGGACAACTGGGCTTTGTGAAGCAAATGAAATTAACATACATTATCTCAGAACCGGTGGCAACAAACCTTCTATTATTTTGCTACACGGGCTTATAGGAAATGGATCTTGCTGGCTTCCGCTAGCAAAAGCATTAGAAGAAGATTATGATGTCATTATGCCGGATGCTCGGGGGCATGGTCGTTCCAGTATCCCTGAACAAGGCTATAGTTATGACAGTCTTGCTGCTGATGTTTTAGGTCTTATTGAAGCCCTTAGTATCTCTAATCCAATCGTACTTGGGCACTCTATGGGGGGCATGACGGCGGCAGTTGTAGCGAACCAAAATTCTAAGCAATTGAAAGGACTTATTTTAGTCGATCCAACTTTTTTGACGCCAAAGCGCCAAAGAGAAGTTTATGAGAGCGATGTTGCGGCTCAGCATTGCCAAATTCTCAATCAACCAAGAGAAGATTTTTTGGCTGAAATGCGCATGAAGCGCCCTCACCGTTCAAGTGAGCTCGTTGAGCTCTTAGTGCAAGCAAGATATCAAACTAGCCCAAAAGCCTTTGGAATTTTGATGCCACCGAATCCTGATTACAGGCAATTAATCAAAGCCCTTGATATTCCTAGTTTGCTCGTCCTAGGCGGTGTTGGTGCAGCAATCTCTGTTGAAGCAGCTGCAGAACTTGCTAGACTCAATCAGTATTTGAAGGTCACGCAGATTGCTGAAGCAGGTCATGGGATTCCCTATGATCAACCAGAGCGCCTCGCAGTTGTCGTTAAAGATTTTTTTTGTATGTGAATTTCGTGTTGTATCTCACTAAAAACAAAAGGCTTCAGTTGTGAAACTGAAGCCTTAATTTTGATTGGAGGCGGAGAGATGCTATTTTAGAACTTTTGATTGGACAGCTTTATCTTATTGCGTTAGCTTTCCTTTTAAAAAATTGACTCTAATAAACCCTTTGGTATTTTTTTGATCAAAAATGGATAGGATATGGGATGTTTTTTAATTGGTGTAACGGGAAATGCCTATACGGTGAATGGAGAAGCTTTACTTGGGAGCGTAAGTGATGATCCTTATGATGTTCGCACTTTTGTTCGTATTATGCGTCCTCGGGTAGGTTTTACTCATGTAGGTACTGAGCTTGCGGTTACAAGGCCACCTTCTTTTGCTGACAGGGGATATTTCTGCCAAGAGGGAGATACTTCAAGGGGAGTGAATGCTGCTGGGTTATCCTTTACATGCGCAATACTTTTTGAAACTCATTCACTGACTAAAAGATCTCACCCTATTTCTTTCTCATTATTGACAAAGCAATTAATGGATCGGTGTAGGAATGTAGAAGAAGCAATCAGGCTATTTCTGAGCGTAGATGCTGTTACCCCCCCTTTTTCAGTATTTCTGGCAGATAGTGAAGGTGCGATAGCTCACCTTGAAGCGGGGAGCTTTGGTATTGAAGTAGTCAGCCAATATTCGAAAGAAAAACCTGGGGCAATATTTGCTGTTAATTGTTATCAGTCAAAGAATTTCGTAAAATATAATGATCCCAAAGCAATTGCGAATAATCCCGACAATAACAATGGGTGGCGCTTAGAGCGTGGGCAAGAACTTTGTAAAAAGTGGCAAGGAAAGATTGATATAAGAGTGATTTCTCAAATACTTTCTGATCATGCTAATAGAGGGCGTGATCCGGAATCAAATCCATTGCTTGAAGCTTGGGGTTTTTCTATATGTAATCACGGCACTAAACATAAGAATAGTCCCGACTACCCATTACCATGGGGCACCGTTAGCGCCGAGATATTGCAACCCTCTTCTCATAATTTACATTATTGTTATGGTTGGCCATGTGGTCAAAAGCCCGAATTTGGAGATCAACTTTATCAAGAAAACTCATGGGGTTCATTCCAGCCCTTCACGATAGAAGGTGAAATGCAGGAAGAAACGATTAAGATTCTGACAAATGTAGAGGGGAAAATACTCTCAAAAAGATAAGAGTTTGAGATAGGCTTTAATCCTTAAGATGATCAATGTACCCATTATGGGTCATACCTGCTATTTCAGAACTTTCTCCTTTACACAGGCAAAACAAAGCCTTAGCATTTGTTGCTTCAACAGGAGTTTTTAATGAAATGGTTAGTCCTTTTTTCTATTCTTACAACAACTGCATTCTCGCACAACATATACCAGAAACATCTACCATCGAATATCTATGAGCAGATTGTTCAGAGAAAATTAGTCGATGAAAACGATATGAGAACTATTAGAGATGTAAAATATGGTGAAGTGGCGGATACGATTGCCATCAGTGTGGAGAGAAATCAAGGAGAGTATGTTCTTGTCGATTACTGGTGTGGGCAGGTTACTGATGACTTCAGAGGGATGCAAGTGGCCTATCAAAAAGGGAAAATAATCGCCTATGTGATTTTTGATGGAATGGGACGAGATTATATTGCTTATCCTCCTTTTTCTAAGAAAGATGAGAAAAATATAACATCGTGTATTCTGGATTTAATTGAAGGAGGATACATGGAACTGGTGAGAAATAGAAAGAGGGAATGAATTTTTTTCTGGCCTCCATGGGTTTAGGTGGAGGGAATTTGAGGGGATTGCACTTTTGGCCTAGCCTTGGGGCCGCGCGAAAATGCAAAGGGAGAAGCTAAAGGCTTCTCCCAATCCATCTCAAAATGCCTCGCCTAAAACTATGGAGGTGGTTGGGCGCTATTTCAGAACTTTTGACTGGATTAAATTAAAAATTAATTGTAGATATCTAATGAAGTGATATAAAGAAAAAATTGGCAAAGGGCGATTTGCAGCCTTTTTATTTAAGAGAGGTAAATGGGTATATATATTCATAAAACAGGTGATGGTCCATCTGAGCTAGGACATATAGGAACTGTTGTTGATGTAATTCGTGCAGTTCTTCCGGAAGAAGTGACCTCAAAACGCTATAATGCAAATGATTTTAAAATGGCATTTGAGATGGCTACTCCTAAATCTATCCCATCTCTTGGAGAGTCGGTAATTGTAAACGGTTATTGTTACGCAACATCAGCAGACGCAACTTCTTTAGAGTATGGACAGACAATTAGCGGGCAAGAATTTACTACAGGCGGGATTTTTATAGTCCCTTTAGATGCTCTTCCGGCCTATCAAGTGGAAATTCACGAAAAAAAAGCCATGATTGACTTTTACAATGAGTTATATGGAAAGGTATTATATCCATTGGCATTTGGGGGTATTTTCCACTTTTCAACTTTCCATGGAGTTGCAATTGGCAAAGCGCCTATTGATGGGAAAGATATATTTCTTCATAAAAGCAGTTACTACCCCTTTCCAGAAGTAAGGGCCAAAGATGTCTATGGATTCGTAATGGGTGCAATGACGAATTTTCAGGGTCATGAAAAAGTTAATGAAGAGTTAAAAACAGTTCTATATAAAAATCCTATGGATACAAGCTCACTCCTTGTACATCATGCTCATGTACTACTTCTAAAAAAGAAGGTGGAGAAAATTGAAGAGATTGTTCCGTCAATTGTTGATCAAACACTCCATCTCTTCATTGAAGGGACTGAAATCCTTTCTGGGAAAGTAGAAATATATACGGTATCTGGAGTGAAAAATTGCATTCAGAAATAAAAAAAAAAGGGTGGAAAGATGAATGGAGCTAAACTATTTACTGAATGTCTCGTGCAGCAGGGTGTAGAGTATATCTTTGCAATACCGGGAGCGAAAATCGACGCACTTTTCGATGCTCTGATTGACACACCCATTAAAATGATTCTTTGTCACCATGAGCAAAATGCCGCATTTATGGCTGCCTCCTATGGAAGACTGACAGGAAAGCCGGGGGTTGTTTTAGTCACATCGGGACCGGGCGTTTCGAATTTGATCACAGGGCTTTTAACAGCAAACACAGAAGGCGATCCAATAGTTGCAATTGGTGGTAGTGTACCTCGATCAATGAAACTCAAAGAATCTCATCAAAGCGTTAACAATGTGCAATTGACTGAAGTTGCCACAAAAAAAAGCTTTGAAATTACAATGGTTGAAAATATCCCTGAAGTTGTGGAAAACGCATTTCGTATTGCGACTTCCCCGCGTTCCGGAGCTACTTTTATCAGTATTCCCCAAGATGTCTTGATAGAAAAGACTCAACAAACCCTCTTGAACAAGGTGCCTTGTATTGAAATTGGAGCTGCACCAAATCATTTGATTGAACAAGCATCTAAATGGCTTCAAGATGCCAAGAATCCCGTATTTCTTTTTGGATTAGAAGCTAGTCGACCTCAAAATACAAAAGCCATTAATTCTTTTCTGTCCAAAACGCGTTTTGCTGCGGTCAATACCTTTCAAGGAGCAGGAGTGATTTCGAAAGAGCTTCTCGACTGTTTTGTTGGAAGAGTGGGATTGTTTGAAAATCAACCTGGAGACCAGCTGCTAGAAACTGCTGATTTGATTGTAGCTGTGGGTTTTGACCCTGTTGAATACGATCCGGAGATTTGGAGCACAAAGAATGTATCCAAAAAACTCATTCATATAGATTATCATTCTGCTAATGTGCGTATGGGATACGTCCCTTCGCTTGAGCTGCTTGGTGATATTGCAGAAAATCTTTATCGTATTTCATCAAATTTGACCGAAAGATCTGCCTTGATTAATCAAAAAGAAGTCAAGCCTTTGCAAGAGAAGTTAATAGAAGTGCAAAATATGGAAGCGGAAATCTCAGGTGTGAAGGTGCATCCTCTGAGATTCATTTCTGACTTACATAAAGCTATTGATGAGGAGACTATCGTAATCGGTGATGTGGGGACTCATTATATGTGGCTAGCTCGATATTTTTATACCTATCGCCCGCATCATCTCCTTTTTAGCAATGGACAGCAAACTCTCGGAGTTTCTTTGCCCTGGGCAATTGCTGCAAAATTGGCAAAACCGAAACAAAAGGTCATTTCTATATCAGGAGATGGAGGGTTTTGTTTCTCGGCAATGGAATTAGAAACAGCTGTAAGAGAGAAAATTCATTTTGTCCATTGTATTTGGGTTGATCATGCATATGATATGGTCAAGCAGCAGCAGCTTATGAAATATAATAGGGAAACTGTTGTTGAATTTGGAAAAATTGACTTTGTTAAATTCGCGGAAAGTTTCGGAGCTTATGGATTTAGAGTTAATGATTCAGAAGAACTGCTGCCTATTTTACAAAAAGCAATCCATCTCGATGGGCCTGTCATTATTGAAGTGCCTATCAACTATTCTGAGAATGCGGAACTCTTTAAAAAGATGGGCTCAAATTTCTTGCATTGATGCACCGGGATTTTTACTTTCAACTCACCCTCGCTACATACTTTTACGCCAGAAGCATCTAGCACGACCGCCTCGCAAA
>JAIPIG010000009.1 GCA_021734805.1 Simkaniaceae bacterium | reverse complement strand
TGAGTTGAAAAAAAGCGCGATCTATTGAAATTAAAACCGTAATCACTGTATTTCGAAGAAAAAGCCGAATACATTGTGATCATATCGATTTTGCATTCGGTGTTAACCTCAATGAGGTATACCGAAATGAGATATACCGAAATGAGTTGAAGAATTGGGGTTTTAGCAAAGATCAGCGCTTCGAATTTTTATCAGGCTTTAGCCGGATTAATTTTTTGATCCTATTGAAGATAGGTCAAAAAATTAAGGGTGAAAAGTCGAAGATGCCGGCGAAGATAAAAACCAATTCTTCAATTTATCTCGGTATATATATGCAAAAATTAACCATTGTTCTTTTTGGCGAAGCAGAAAGGGGATCATTCCATACATTACACTATCTTAAAACTTTACCTCAATTGAATGAGACGTTGGGCAACCCCACAGAAAATAGTCAAGCCATGGATATTGCCATTCAACTGCTCATGTATCAAAGGAATCTAGTCTTCATCCGTGTCCAAGAAGAGGGCTATAGTTTAAAAGACTATATGATTGGACTAAAAATGATCGAAGACGATCAAAGTATATGGAACTTAGCTGCTATAGCTCTTCCCGGAGTTGGAGATGAATTAATTCTCAACGAATGCACACAAGTTTGTGAAAAAAAACGATGCATCATGATCGGTTCAGAAAAAGACCTCTATGATTATCTCACAAACTTTGGATCCATGGGATCATTTTGATTCCCTTAAGATTTATTTCTATATAGCAAAATAAGTCACTAAACCCTCTTGATCCGGCTTCATAGTTTTTTCACCTTTATGCCAGTTTGCAGGGCATACTTCCCCATGTTCTTCATAGAATTGCAGCGCGTCAAGTGTTCTCAAGGCTTCTTCAACACTACGGCCTAAAGGGAGATCATTAATTAACTGATGCCGAATAATTCCTGAGCGATCAATAATATATAATCCTCTATAAGCAACACCTTCGGATTCAGATAATACTGCATAATCTCTTGAGATATTCTTACTGATATCCGAGACAATGGGAAATGTGATCCCCTCAATTCCACCACGAGACTTAGGCGTATTTAACCATGCAGCATGAGAGAAATGGCTATCAACAGAACATCCAATCACTTGAGCATTTCTCTTTTCAAATTCAGGAAGTTTTTCTTGAAAAGCATGAAGCTCCGTGGGGCAGACAAATGTAAAATCAAGTGGATAGAAGAAAAAAACAATATATTTGCCTTCTAAATTATCAAGAGAAAAATTTTCTAAAAAGTGATTTTTTTGGACTGCAACTGCTGAAAATACCGGTGCTTTTTTTCCTACTAACATACTTGTCATTGCTTGGTCTCCCTATTGTTTTATATTTGGTGTTAAAGTTTTTTAAGCCAGCTCTCTTCGCCTATTGTCGTCGGATCTCCATGTCCCGGATAAACTCGAACCTCAAGTGGCAACTGAGCTAATTTTATTAATGACTCATGCATTTTTGCAGGTTCAGATGTGGGCAAATTGAGATTCCCCATCCCATGTTTAAATAAAGTATCCCCTGAAAATAGGACCCCCTCATTTTGGAAGTAGAGGGAAACGCTCCCGGGAGAATGCCCCGGAGTGTGTAATACAATAAACTCTAAACTCCCCAATTTTTGCTCTGACATATCAACGAAATAATCATCGGGTTGAACCCCCTCAAAATCTTGCGCAAAAGGAAGCCGGTCACTCCCGGGTTGAATCAAATTTGGAGCATCTAATCGGTGTACCCATACAGGAATGTGGTATTTTCGTTTGAAGAAGGCCGCTTCAGCAATATGATCGAAATGAGAATGAGTAATGTAAAGCGCTTTGACATTCAAAGCATGATTTAAAATAATCCCACAGACAGTCTTTGAACAGTCAAAAGTGGGGTCGATAATGGCAGTATTTTTTTCATGATCTGAAACGATATACGTATTTGTTTCAAATGGCCCCCCTGTCACCTTATATATAGAGAGGGTAGACGAAGTAAAAAGTGCTGATTGAATAGAAGACATGTAAACCGCTAAGAGGAAATCCGGCTCTTATATAAAAGAATGCACTGGAGAGGATTTGAACCTCTAACCTCCTGGTCCGTAGCCAGGTACTCTATCCGATTGAGCTACCAGTGCATATTTCCTTAGTAGGAAATATCTAGATTAATTAAGATAGCTGATTCACTATTAATTTTCGAGGAGAAAATGCATTATCTTTTCCAAATTGAATCAAATTTATCTCCTGATGAGGCCATTGAGCGCCTTTTGATCTTAGGATTTCAAAATATTTATGAGATTGAGGAAGAAAATGCGACTTTCATCGGCGCCTACCATACAAATAAAGTGGATGTCGATTTTATGCCCTGTCTTCTTATTGAGGAAGATCCCTCGATTGATTGGGATCAGGAATGGGAAAGACATGCTCCCGGATTTGAAAATGGTGAGCAAAAGATCATTCTCCCTAACGGCAAGGAACTTAAACTTTTACCGGGGCCGGGATTCGGAGATCTTTCCCACTCCACGACAAGTCTTTGTCTTGAAATGATACAAAAATATTTATACGCATCTACTGTTATTGATCTCGGCTCAGGAAGTGGGATCCTGTCTTTAGCTGCTTGCCTTTTAGGAGCAAGTCATGCGATAGGAATCGAAATTGATCAACAGGCCCTTTTTCATGCAGAGCAAAACCAACAGCTCAATGCAATTCATAACGTCGCCTTTTATTCCTCTCTTCCGGAGTCATTAACGACAGATGAATCTTATCTTATCCTCTTAAATATGACAATTGGGGAACAAATCGAATTATTCCAGGCAACACCGCGTCTCAATCAACTCAAGGGGATTTGGATTGTTTCCGGTATCTTAGAAAAACAAGAAGAGAAAATGCTAGCAATCGCTAAAGAAAGACAATGGCGTCTTTTAGAAATTAAAAAGCAAAAAGGATGGCTCCTTTTTGCTTTTGAAAATCTCCCCCATACAATAGGGAAGACTTTTTGACGGTTAAGAAATAGTGGCTATCAAACTATCTGCCCTAAGCTGCGTGAGAGCTCCCCACTGAGTCAAGGAGATGGCAGCTTAGGGACTCTCTTCCTTCCGCTCTAATCTATAACACTACATCATATCCATACCTGGCATCATACCGGGCATTCCGCCCATGCCATGCATCCCACCCATCGACTCCGCATCGACTTTTGGCTTTTTGGGCTCCGGTTTTTCAGTCACCATAGCAGCAACCGTCAATAAAATAGATGCAATAGATGCGGCATTTTTAAGCGCACTCTTAGTTACTAAGACCGGATCTATCACGCCGGCTTCAACTAGGTTTTCAAATTCCCCCGTTAAGCCATTAAACCCAAAATCGCCTTCTTTTTCTGCGATTTTTTCTGCAATCATTTCTCCTTGACAACCACAATTATTTGCAATGGCGATTGCAGGAGCAAAACAGGCTTTGCGCAAGATTTGTATGCCGATATTTTGTTCCTCGTCTAATTGGAGTGCCGCTAGTGCTGTTGAAGCTCTAATAAGGGCTACTCCACCACCGGGAACAACACCTTCTCTCATTGCAGCCCGTGTCGAATGGAGCGCGTCCTCTATCCTTGCTTTCCTTTCATTGAGCTCAGCTTCAGTCGGTGCTCCAATATGAATGACAGCAACACCTCCGGCTACCTTGGCTAAACGCTCTTCTAACTTTTCGCGATCGTAATCTGAAGTTGTAATATGCATTTGATGGCGAATTTGATCCGCTCTTTTTTTGATTTTAGCGTGATTCCCCTGCCCATCAACAATCATTGTTTCTTCCTTCGTGATTTTGATTGTCTTAGCAAGGCCGAACATTTCAGGTTGTATATCCTTAAATTGATACCCCATTTCTCCGGTAAAAGCAGTAGCTCCGGCAACAATAGCGATATCCTCTAAGATTTCTTTGCGTCGATCTCCAAATCCGGGCGCTTTGACTGCACATACGGATAGGCCCGCCTTTAATTTATTGACAACCAAGGTTGCCAAGGCTTCTGACTCAATATCTTCTGCAATGATGAGTAACGGTTGATTGCCCCGCTTTTGAGCAGCTTCTAGAATAGGAATGATATCATTAGCCGAGGAGAGTTTTTGATCTGTAACAAATATGAGCCCTTGATTGAATTCCACGCTCATATTTTCTGAATTCGTTACAAAATAAGGAGATAGATATCCTTTATCGAATTGCATCCCTTCAACAACTTTTAGATACGATTCAATACCGCGGGCATCAGCAATTGTAATACTTCCGTCATTGCCCACTTTTTCAATTGCTTCGACAATCATTTGCCCTACTTCAGGGTCATTATTAGATGAAATTGTGGCGATATGCTTAATTTCTTCCTTAGAAGAAATTTTATGACTCAAGCTATCCAACTTCAGAACAAGAGATTCAACTCCTTTTTCAATTCCCTTTTTTATAGACATTGGGTTAGCGCCCGCAATCACATTTTTGAGACCCTGCGTAAAAATGGCTTCAGCAAGAACGATGGCTGTTGTTGTTCCGTCTCCTGCAATATCTGCTGTTTTAGATGAGGCCTGCTTGACAAGTTGCGCTCCCATATTCTCAAACTTGTCTTTTAGAGCAATTTCTTTTGCAACCGTCACGCCATCCTTTGTAGAAAGTGGCGTTGATGCCCCTTTATTGATGACCACATTGCGCCCTCTAGGACCTAACGTAATAATCACAGCCTTTGAGAGTGTTTTGACTCCGCGATAAATCGCTTTCAATGCCTTTTCATTAAACATAAGCATCTTTGACATGATAACTCCCCTTATTTTACAATAGCAAAAATTTCATCTTGATTTAGGATCAACAAGTCTTCATCGACATGATCCAAAGTGACTTGAGTTCCGGAATAAGAGCCAAAAAGCACCTGATCACCCACTTGCACTTCCATCAATAATAAGTTCCCTTTCTCATCATAATCGCCCGGACCTGCGGCAATCACAGTCCCCGTTTTAGGCTTTTCTTGGGAAGATTCTAGAAGTAATATCCCCCCTTTCGTCATTGGAGATTGAGATCGTTTTACGAGTACCCGACTGCCTAGAGGCTTAATATGCGATGACATAGATAAAATCCTTTAAAAACAAATATCTCTTTAGAAGGTTAAAGGCGATGACTTTTTTTGTCAATGTGAAGGAATATTAACTTAGCAGAAAACAAAAATGACTGCTAAATTCAACATTATTCATATTCTGTAAATAAATATTTTTTTCGTTTTGTAAGGAAAGATTCGCTCTCTTTTTGAGACTGCTCTATAAGCTTCCATGCAAAAATCGATTCTTTTTGAAAAGCATTCCATGCATCTTGATTTCCAATGGCTTTACAAAATAATTCTTGCTTCTCTTTAGAAATCCCCTTAATTTTTATTTCCATATCTTTGGGATAAAGACTTTTTAAACATCCCAAAAGCAGCATTTGTACGCTTAATGGACGATAAACTTGATGATTTAAAATTTTGATTAAAACTCCTTCGCAATCAATACCTTTATAAATTCCATAATAGGGCTTGAATACAAAGGGAGAAAAATAAACCCCGGCTAATTTTTGCTTATTGAGATGCTCTGCAAATTCTTTCCCTTTAATCCATGGAGCACCTACAATTTTGAAAGGAAGGGTATAACCTACTCCGATATTGACAATACCGAGTTCACCAAGCGCACCCGTTGTTGCCGTATAATAAGGCGTATCGGGCTCCGGAATATTCGGTGATGGAGGAAGCCAAGGCAGGCCTGTTTCAGAAAAACTCATCCCCCTTTTCCACCCTCTCATTTTGATCACCTCTAGATCACTGTGCAAATGATATTCCTCATTAAAAAACGTAGCAAGCTCTCCAATCGTCATTCCATGGCAGTAGGGCACATTGATATACCCGATAAAACTTCTCAAGTTTTTTTCATCCAAGAGCGGACCGTCAACGAGAACTCCGGACATCGGATTGGGGCGATCTAGAACTATAACTTTAATGTGGTGCTTAGCCGCTTCTTCCATCGCATAAAATAATGTAGAAGCGTATGTATAGGGGCGAACTCCGATGTCTTGTATGTCATAGATCAAAACATCGATCCCTTTTAACATGGCATCGGTAGGACGCCTCGTTGCCCCATGTAAACTATAGATTGGCATTGTATCTTTTTTCTGATCGGCGATGAATTCCCAAGCATGGGATTGCCCACTGATGCCATGCTCCGGAGAAAATAGTGCAACCAAATTGAGTTGGCTCGACCCACTCAAGAGCTCTATCGTTGTTTGCCAATTTGAGTTGACCCCCGTCTGATTTGTAATCAGACCAACGTTTTTATTTTTTAATTGTTTCATGACGGGATGATCAAGCAATAAATCAGCCCCTGTCTGAACGGCAGATGCAACAGAAATCCAAATTAAAAATAAAAAAGGGCAATATTTTCTCATACGGAACAACTCATTTTGAACGGGGACCAAGCTGCAATCTCCCGGATTTAAGCCGGGAGCTCTCAGGCAGCCAACGATGTGCTAGCCAATATTCCTTAACCATCAAAAAATCTCCTCCATGGAGGTTTTTTTTAATCCTGTAAACTCAGTTCTTTGAGGGTTCTATCTAAATAGCGCTTCCTAATCGGATCCAGCGGTTCATAACGAGGTAATGACCGAACATACCGATCGATTTTTTCTTGGAAAGCTTTGCTAAGATTATGATCACTGATTGGATTGGTATCGTTATAGATATATAAAACATCATTGATAAACTGGTAATGACCTAGGGCCATCTCAATCATAGGCATCATTGACCCGACATCTCCTGACATTGTTAAAAACTTGCCGTCATAAAAAAGGTCTTCTTTTTTAATTTTTTTAAACAGCCATGCATAGAAAGTGCGTAGATGAGAAGGCAAATGAACATATTGTCTAAAGGAGCAGGTCTCATCGATCTGTTTTGGCATAGGGCTACACCATCCAACAGTATTTGAACTTTTGCATTTAAACTGCCCATATGTCAGTAAAGTTTTGTTTTTTTTATTTCGATATATTCTGTCTAGATAATTTAAAACTTTAGAATGAGCCAACGCATCATCCCCATCGAGAATCACAACAACATGATCATCCGGAACAAATGAATGAATAGCTGAATAATAATTGCCAATGGATGTCGATTTTTCTGAATTGTTCACAAATGTAACTAGATGTTCTTTGTTCATTTGTGCGACCAAATTTTTAGCCATTTCAAGTGTATTATCTGTCGAACAGTCGTTTAAATAATAAATATGAAAAAATTTAGAATCATACTCTTGATTGATTGCACTGGCTAAATTCCACTCTACCCACTGTTCGTTATTGTAAGATGCAATCATTATTGCAAATTTTGTTTTTTTAGGAGTTGTAATTAACGGATTGAAATCATGAGCCATGAGTAAAGAAATGGCGCTTGATAAAATGAATGACAAAATAAACTTCATAATCCCCTTATTCCTTGTTATGAAATCAAATTCTTATATGCCGCAATGAAGATTCAAATTTTTAACAAAAATGACACATCACATCCTTACTGAAGGACATTTCGATATAACCAATGGTCCTTTTCTAAAGCGAGCAATTTTTTCTTAAATTTACCATGGATTTTCCAGTTTTTTGCCTTTTCATCACTACTCGTATAACAATACGATGGGGAAAGAATTTTTGTAGGAGGATTCTTTGCAAAATAGGCATTCAAATGACTTTCATCATGCCATTTGGCAATCACATTGGATTCTAAATCTTTATGAATGTTTTGAGAACAAATTTCATTCATTTTTATAAACTCTTCTCTTGAACCACCATAAAAACCTCCGGCAAAGTAAATTCCTCGTAAGGCAATGGGGAGAAAAGCTCGCGAAATCTTCCTCCCTTCAAAATCACCGGATGGAACTCCCGGCCGCCTGACAGCATATCCCGGATGCATTGTTGCAACACGGTCATGTAATATTTCCGAGCCAACAAAATCGACAAATAGCATATCAGCATCTAGAGCAAATAAATAATCGCATCTGTTGAAACAGTCTTTATTTTTTGCATACACTTCAAATCGCATCATTGTATCATAGGGCCATCCCATCTTAATATGGGGGATTCTAATAATATTTTCTCCCTCAATTTCCCCATCTGTAAACACAAAATAACTCACATGGTCATCGGGCATAAAATATTGACGCGCGCTTTTAATTAATTCATCGACAAATTCTATATATCGACCTGTTGCAACAATACATAAGCCAATATTTCTGGGCTGCGTATGCTGTGCCGAAAAAATGATTGTTTGGAAAAGTAATATACAACAATAAAAAGAAATTCTTATCTTTCGCAGATCAAAATACATAAAACCCCTTTTAAAAAACCCCCTCCATAAATAGCTGAGATCTTTTGACGGTTAAGGAATAGTAGCTATCACATCATTGGGTGCTTAGAGCGCCCAGCTTGGATTCCGTTCAAATTCGAGCTATCATCACAATCGAACAAAAATTAGTCAAATAAAAAACATACATCAAGAAGGGGTAAAATACGAGCTAGAGAACAAAGACCGCGGCAGGCGGGACCAAAAAGTTGCAAAGTCGAGTTCAAGCCTAAAGATTACAAAGTTGAGATGAGGAGGATTCAATATCCTGGAATTTTTTCCCATTAATCTGTTAGGCTTTTCTTCAATGACCGATATTGAGCTTTTGAATTATGAATACACTTGTTCTTAACCCTCACCAACAAGAAGCTATTGAGCACATTCAAGGCCCTTTGCTCGTGCTTGCAGGAGCCGGATCGGGTAAAACCCAAGTTGTCACAGCTCGTATTGCCCACCTCATCGAAATCGGAGTTCCATCATCGGAAATTGTTGCCGTAACATTTACTAATAAAGCTGCAGCTGAAATGCAGTCGCGCATTAAAACTTTATCTAACCAAATTGTCTTAACTTGTACATTTCACTCACTGTGTGCTCGCATTCTAAGGGAGTCCATCCATTATCTTGGCTATCAATCCAATTTCACTATTTACGACCAATCAGATAGCGACAACCTCCTCAAATCATGCTTGAAATCCCTTCATGTTGATTCCGATAAAGCACAGGTTCGCTTTTATAAATCAGCCATTTCTCATGCAAAAAATGAACTGATTGGACCGGATTCTCTTTCAAAAAATGCGGCATTTGATCAAGTTTATCTGACCTATCAGCGCCATTTAAAAGAATGTAATGCACTCGATTTTGATGACCTATTATTTTTAACGGTGCAACTCTTCCAACACCACCCTGAAGTGAAAAAAATATATCAAAGTCGGTGGTCATTTGTTTTGATTGATGAGTATCAAGACACCAATAAGGCTCAGTATACCTTCGCGAAATTGTTAACGGAAAGACACCACAATATTTTTGCCGTGGGGGATCCTGATCAGTCTATCTATAGCTTTAGAGGGGCAAACGTCCAAAACATCTTGAATTTCGAACATGATTTTCCCAATGCCAAACTGATTCGATTGGAGCAAAACTATCGCAGCTCCACACATATTTTGGACGCCGCGAATCATCTCATCCAAAACAATCAGAACCGCCTTAAAAAAAACTTGTGGAGTGATCTTGGACCGGGTGAGAAAATCCGAATTTACATTGCTGAGAATGAGCGAGAAGAAGCCCAATTTGTCTATGACACAATAAAAGAGCTCTCGTCATCATTTTCACTTAACGATATGGTCGTATTTTATCGCACTAACTCCCAGTCTAGAATTTATGAAGATCAGTTTTTAAAACAAAATCTCCCTTATCAAATTATTGGGGGAATCTCTTTTTATGCCCGGCAAGAAATTAAAGATGTCCTTTCTTATTTAAGAGTTCTACTTTCACCAAGTGATTATATCTCCTTTGATCGGGCCATTAATCTTCCAAAACGCGGATTAGGGCCTTCTTCACTACAAAAAATTCGCGCACTTGCCCAAAATTTAAAACAACCCATTCTAGATATTGCTTATCAGATCGCTGAGGGAGCCATACACTCCGGTTTGTCTCAACGACAAATCAATGGGTTAAAAGAATTTACTGATACGGTTCAGTTTTTAAAACAGCGCCTCTCACTCCCAATTCATCAATTAATTCAAACTATAATTGAGCGATTCCGCTATATAGAACATCTAAAATTAGATCCTGAATCGTTTGCCGATCGGAAATCAAATATTCAAGAGTTGATTTCAAAAGCTCTTGATTGGGAAGAAGAAAATGAAAATAAATCTCCCACGGATTTTTTAGAAGAACTGTCCTTGAAAGGACAAATTGATGATCACGATCCCTATGTGAATAAAATCCGGTTAATGACCATTCATAATTCGAAAGGATTAGAATTCCCCATTGTCTTCATCGTCGGAATGGAGGAAGACATTTTCCCCCATGTCAATTGTAAAGAGACCCCTGATCAAATTGAAGAGGAACGCAGACTGGCTTATGTAGGAATCACCCGATCTAAAAAACAACTCTTTTTATCTGCTGCTAAGTATCGATTGCTTTGGGGGTCGCCTAAAATTATGCAACCCTCCCGTTTCTTAAAAGAACTCCCCCAAGAACATATTGAATCATCGAATAAAGAAAACAATGATGAAGATGATATGCTGTCTTCTTCCGATGAATTCCTAATCGGAACTGTTGTCTCACATAAAAGTTTTGGCAGAGGTGTCATTAAGAAAGCCTATCACACATCCCTTGGCTTAACTTATGATGTTTATTTTCCTTCCAGCGCATCAATTAAAACGCTTGTGGCTAAATATGCAAAACTTCAAGCTCTCGATGATTTATAGTTTTTTTTAATCAATCTATTGACAATCTCTTAAGAACATGGAATAGGGTTAGGAATGTTTCGTCATTTACCTGATTTGAGATATTATGCGTAAACCAGCCCTCCAAAAAGCATTCGTTTTATTATTGATGATCGTTTTGCCTGTTTTTATTATCAAAAAGCATAAAATTTTTAGAGATCGAACCGCTTATACTTCTACTTATAAAATGAATCATCAAGCCCATATTCAAGACAAACATTTTGCCGTTTTAATTCCCATTAACACCGTTACGGCAAAATTAGAAAACAACTTAAAGCATTTACTCTCTCAAAAGTACTCAAACTATGAAGTGATCTTTATTAATATCGAAGAGAGTAATCAACTGAAAAATGAAATAGAAACATCCTTTGCTAATATCAAAAATACACTCGAAAAAGAAGGGCATACCAAATTCCCCTCCTATTTTATTTCTAATAGTTATTTTGAATCGATACACTCTCTAAAAGATGATGATATTGTATTACATCTCGAATCAAGTGATTGGCTTGCAAGAGAAGATGTCTTCGAAAAGATTGCTACCGTTTTTGCCAATACGGATGTTTGGCTTGCCTATTCTACATACCTCGACTTTCCCTCGTACGAACACCGATTTGAACATTACCAAAAAGATGAAAAATGGTGGAAACTCCATAATAAAAAATCAGAATGGCTAACCTCCCCTCTAAAACTATTTTATGCAGGACTGTTCAAAGAAGTTAAATTTTCCTCATCCAGCCCAAAACACCTCAAACCCCGCCTACAATTAAATGTCTACCTCATTCCAATGGTTGAAAATGCAAAAAAACATATCACATATATTAAAGATATCCTATACGTTCATGATACCGGAACTCCATCGATTAATACTGACATCTTAATACACAATTAAAAATCTCCCCTAATGCATATTAGGGGCCTTATGGAGATTTGCGAGTGCCACTTTTTAATCGCTCTACCTTATTGTTTTGGATTGCTATATTACATGGTTTATTTCTCCCCATCTTTAGCAATGAATACCAAATTGTTTTTATTCATATCGGTAAACAACTCCCTTCCCATATTGAAGAAGCAATTGATCAGGCTGCCCTTTTTAACCCAAAGGCTCATATTTACCTACTAGGCAATGTTAACGCAATCAGTCATGTAGCGAAAAAATATGCATACACAAATATTGAAATCATTCCATTGGAAAGCATACCAAAATCTAAAGAACACTGCCGTTTTCTACGCTCTCCTAGATCAATATCTACGCCAAAACAAAGCGAGAGCCTTGATCAGCTAGAGCATCTTTTTTATCTAGATGATTTCACTCAAAAATTTAATTTAGAAACGATCTTTTATCTCGAAGACGACACAATGCTTTATGTCGATTTATCCGAATTATTGCATCTATTTAAGACATTTTATCCTTCAATTGGAGCAACTTTTGATAATGAAGAGAGATGTGTTCCCGGATTTATGTATTTCAAAAATCAATCTTCGATTAATCATTTGACTCAATTTATACAAAGACAAACGGCCAATAAATTGAATCACATGGAACTTCTTGCAAAATACAAAGAACAATTTGGAACTGAAAAAATTGATTCCTTACCCATTCTCACAAATGAATATGCCAAAGACTCTCCTATGATTTCCATCGATGGACACAAGGCAAATGAAAAACACGACTATCAAAAAAATATTTATTTTTTTAACTCAATTTTTGATGCTGTGGCTATTGGTCAGTATTTAAACGGCATTTATACCAATGATACGCTTAATTCATTACAATTTATTAATAAATCCTGTGTATTTAATCCCAGACACTTTTCCTATCTATGGAAAATGGATCATAAACAGCGCTTGGTCCCGTTCTTATCATACCATGGGAAGGAATATAGGATTAATAATCTCCACATCACTTCAAAACAGCTTTCTTATTTTTCATCTAAAAAAAATAAAGGGTAAAAATCCATTCTTTAGTTTATTTCGCCATATGATTGAAAGAGTTGCTCCCATTTTAATGAATGATCTTTCCAATATTGCAATTGCTTTTTAATTTCTTCAATTGAGAGCTTTGATAACGTGTTAATTTCATCATCGTCGAGCCGGATGGCAATGATCAACGGGTCAACGGATCGAAGAATCTTACTTAATTTTAAAAGAAGCCGATTGAACACCCTTTGCTTTCTAAAAAGACGCAGACACCCATAACCTGTGGTTGTGATTAAAAAAGATAGGGTAATGAAAAAGACAAATGACACAATCAGACCATTAAAAAGGGCATAGGCCCAACTTGATATAAGAGAGACAAAACACAATAGAAAATAAACGAGCGACTCTTTTGCATTTTGAAAGATAGGACCCAAAAACCGCCTGAATAAGCTCAAAGAGGTGCGATAGGCAATGAGTTCTTCATACTGTTTACCTTGCATCTGCGTCCGAACTGCATGAATCATCTCATGTGATAATACTTCATTCAATGAATACCCCAAAAAAGCCCCTTTTCTTAAAAAGGAAGTCCGGAATTGGATTAGCGGTATATTGATATTGTGTTTAAATAAACTCCATGCACAGGCCGCTTCCCACAATTGCAAGTTTTGATGCCCAACCAATATTGGAACCCAATAAGGATCAATATCATATCCATTAACCAAATGGTCCCTTTGCAAAGGTAACTCGGTCAAATCAAATGCAGGAGTCGATTCTGATATTTTTAAATCTTGTCTCGCATTTAAATACATCGCGACCCGAATCGCAAAATCTTCATATGACTCATCATGATTTGCAATGATTCCCAAATGATTCAATTGCTTCAAAGTCAAAGCGCCATCACTCATTTGCTTTTTCATTCCGAGGGCATTAATTTTTTACGTTGCTTCGCTAGCATCACTCCAAAGGAAATAGCAAAAACCATATTGATCATCACTGATATGCCACTAATCAATAAAATTTGATTCATCTTTCTTGACATCTTTATCAGTCGACGTCTCATCAAAGCTTCACTTGGATCTTCTGTTTTATACCACTCCCCTAAATACTCATGATGAGCAAAAATCCCAAATGATCCGTCAATTCGGTTAAAATATGCTGCCGGATAGACCATGTCTCTAAAATTAAACTTTAAAATGTTTTCGGAAACAGCTTCATCAAAAGGACAAAAAGTACGATGAAAAACCCTCAAAATTGTCGATTCCTGATCATTACCGGGGTACATTTCTTTGACGATATTCCAACGATTTTTTACCTTCTGAATCGACTTGCCTAAAATGGGATGCCCGGGGATCGACCCGATTAAATTATTGCATACGGATATGGATGTAGTTGCAATTGGCTTATGCGGAGGCTCTAAACCACAAAAAAATTGATGGATGGAGCGAATCGGCTCAAAACTTTGATAACAGGTGACATCATGATCAACATAGATTCCACCCTCACGATTTAAAATTTCATACCGTAAGAGATCAGATCGCTCAGCATAGTTATTTGAATCATTATAGCAATCATATAGAAAATTAAAATCAGCGGGACTAACCCGAACCATTTCCAAACCGGGAATCGGAATTGAACGTTGACGATCTGTCCAAAATTTAATCTTCCACTCCGGATTATGGGTTGACCAAGAGCGAATATTCTTAATTGAATTTTTGGGAAACTCTTTAGGACCTAACCAAATAAAATGAATAGTTTTAGGAATTTCCGGTTCCTGTGCTTGCCGAAGTTTATATTGGGATTCATAAATTTTTTGAAAAAACTCGAGCTGGCTTTGATCCTCTTTAGTCAAAATATATTTCCAAAGAGGCGTCCCTTTTCCCATTAAAGTTTCAAAGTCTATGTGATCGACTTTCTTTTTTTGACAGCCTGATACAACACAACCCATCCCTATGATAGCGATAAGAATAAACAAGGAGAGAATACTTGCACCTCTACGGGGAAAAGCAAAAAAGGAAAATTTCCGAAGACTATTTCTCATTGTTCATACCTCTTATAATGAATCTAGATTGAAATAAGAAAAATATTGTGAGCAATAATGTTAAAAATGAGAACACCACCAATATTCTAAACACCCTTGCTTCATATTTAAACAAAGGGGATAGCATCATGTAAAACTCTTTAGCTTTTGTCTTCTCACCCAGGTGATTCCATGATGTCCCATAATAATGTTTGGAATATAAAAACTCATTTTGATACTTCGAGGGATAGAAATATTGTGAAGGAAAAATAACATCACAATCGCGTACCGTTTTAAAATAATCAATCGCAGAGTAGGTTATGGGAATATAAGTGCGGTGGGTTACACGTTCCGCTCTTGATTGCGCGTCAAATGCATCAAACCGTTTTGTTTCTTCCTCCCAGCGACTAGAAATCAAATCAATGGTTTGCCGGATCAATGGGTGTCTCGTTTTTGATGCTACGATCCCTATCCCAACAGTGAGAGCCATATGGTCAATTGGATCATGCGGCGCTTCTAATGCAGCAAAGAAGTCAAGGTGTTGCACTAAATCGTCAAAAGACTGCAAACAATCTGCATCATGATCCACATAGATCCCGCCCTGTTGATTTAAAATTTCAAAACGTAAAATGTCTGATTTTTCTGCCCAATTATCCGATTCTTCATAATAGGGCTTTAATGATTCAAAATGGAATGCATCGACATAGCAAATATTCATCCCGGAAATCGGGGCCATTCTCGGTCTATCGGTCCAAAATTTGAATTCATAATTGGGATGAAATTGCTTCCAGTGCCTTATGTTTTCAATCGACTGCAAAGGAAAATTCTTTGGACCCAACCAAATAAAATGAATGATTCGAGAAATACGAGGCTGATGAGTTGGTTGCTTAAGTTGATCTAATACTCGGTTATACGTCTTTTCAAAAGAGTCTAAGTGAGCATGATCTGATGGGTGTTGAACCATAGCCCATAACAGAGAGCCTTCTCCTTGTAATGATTTAAAACTAGAATCTAATGGATTATTCTGATGTGTAATTTTCGCAAAAAGAGGAGAGGAAAAATCAGAAGACAGCAAACAGAAAAAGAGACACATATATGTTATAAAACGGATCATTATCACTTGAATCTCATTACAAAAGTTGGCTCATACTCCATATGAGGAGACCTATTTTCAATTTGATGTAGTGGTTTTAAATCGATCTTCTGCCCCTCTAAGAATTTTTTTAACAGTATTTCGACTGAATATGTGTTCATTGCTCTATTGATTGGATTTGAGACAAGATTGAGAGGGATATTGACAATGCGAGATTGGCGATGACAAAGCCCCCATTTTTTAAAATCGGCTTTTGACGCCCAAATCCCTTCCATTTCATAGGGAATCGTGAAATGAATTTCCGCAAGAGCCGACTCAATATCCGCTTTGCGATAAAGTGTAAAATCAACTGAATTGGGATATTTCCAATCATTTTGGCCTGCTTCAAACTCCCAAGCATACACATCAGCCCCGAGATCCATTAAATCCGGAACACCTTGATAAGCGTCGATCATATAACAATAATCGATATGTTGCCCTAAGCGATAGAAAAAACCATATGCCTGAGAGCGCTCTAGAGATTGTATCCCCTTTGCAAAATCGACTTCATCCTTTAAAACCAGATCATCCGTTGAAAATGTAATGTACTTTGATGATGACAGGGCCGTATTGAATGCGTATTTCATCACCATGGGTTTAAATTCTTTTTTCGCTTTTTTTTCATTTTGCCGAATAAATTTAACCTGACCAAACGCGCTTTTGACATTCGTGTATCCCATTTCAAAATCATCGTTGGAGGCTCTATAAATCACATAAACATTCCCAACATTTTTAGCATATCTCGTCAGAGATTCTAAAAAAGCATACAATTGCATCGGTCGATTATAGGAAAAAACCATGACATCACTTTTGAGATCATCAAAGTTTCTTTGTGTCTCCCATGGAGGATTTTTCAATTTTGAATAGGTAGGCAACTCTCTAATATATTGATTAAAAAATTCCTGCTGCTGCTCTGATTTTTTATGGTCATTGATTGGGTTCTCATCATTATACACATAGAGCACATCCCGAATAAAAACGGCATGCTCTCTCGCCATTTCAATCATAGGTAGCATCGCTGCGACATCAGCTCCCATGGGGAGAAATGCTCCATTATGCGTCAGATCTGAAAGTTTAATGCGCTTAAATAACCCCGCATAAAAAGTTCTGGGATGTGAAGTCATCCATGCCTTTTTCTTGATACGCCCCGACTTTAAAATAAAATGAGAAAGGGATGAAGATTTGCCTAATGAACGATCTATTTTTGATTGGCATTGGCCATAGGTTAGCCATGTATCCGGATTATTATAATATTGGTTGAGCTCGCTCAAAACATTAGGATGGGCAAAATAATCATCTCCATCAAGCATGACAATAATTTCATCATCAGGGCAAGAATGAATCGCTCTATAGGTATTTGCCATCGCTCCCTGATTGGATGCATTAGATATCAATGTCACCTTAGCTTGTGCTTGATACCTCTCCATTATAGATCGGGCCAAAGACAAAGTATCGTCTGTCGATGCATCATCAATATAAATAATGCGGTAATTCGGATAAACTTGAGAGAGGGCCGAAGAGAAATTTTTTTCAATATATTCGGCGTTATTATAAGAACAAATAACAACAGTAAAAGGCTTATAATCACTAATATTGAGCATTTTAACTGCATAATTTTGCTTGACAATATCAGCCCGCTTTTGATGGCGATGTTGACCTAGAATAATCGCAACGATCAGAATAGGTAGAATAATTGACAGGCTTAGCCACTGAATTTTGGATCGATTCATTTCTATGAATCCGCTCATAATTTTTGATCTATGCCACTATAATAGAAGTGAAAAATAAAAAAAACAACTCTTGAATCACGAGCAATATAACTTAAGTTAGGTAGTCCGGAAAATCTCGAGATAAATCCAAAATACAGGGTATAACATATTTTATGAGATTTCATTTTTTCGCCCCCCTTTCCCCTCCTTCTTCCGGTCTAGGCGATCAGATTGCCATCAAGCAAATTGCTATGGGACTTAGTGACCTTAAGCATGAGGTCACAATATCGGAAAATATATCTGAAGTCATTGAAGCAGATATCGTATTTCTTAGTAATGTCTATCTCAATCTCAATGCAAAATTACAAGTGCTCACACTACTCAATAAACCCTTTCATTTAATCCCCTTTTATGAAGATACGGAATTGTATTTGAGGCACTCGATGGCCTTTTTTACATACCATGCCCTGCAAATAAATATGCCCTTTGAATCCTATTGCAAAAAATTTCATTTCCCCATTTATGATCACAATCAAATCAATCAGCCCGCTCTTGCTGCTGCGAATTCCATTTTTGTCAATTCAGTCAGCGAAAAAAGGTCCATTTTAAAAAAACAACCCCATCATCATATCCATGTCATTCCTTGGTCACCCGGCCAGATACTCAATCAATTTTCAGAAAATTTCCCTTCATTTTGCTCTTTGGATCAACAATCCTATATTCTTCAGGTCGGTCGCCTTGAGCCCCGAAAAAACCAAATTGCCTCCATATTAGCAACACGCGATATCGCCTATCCGCTTGTTTTAGTTGCAACGCATCTATTTGAAAATAATAAGTCCTATGCAAATACCTGTATTGAACTGGCAAAGCAAACGAGACGATCCCCGGTTATCATCCTTTCAATGAATCTCCCTTCATTAAAAACACCTAATCTACATATCATTTCTTTAAAAGCCCCCCTTTCAACTCAACTATTAATGAGCGCCTATCAACACGCCGCATTAAACCTTCACCCCGCTTTTTATGAACTCCCCGGTTTCACAACTCTAGAAAGCGCCGGACTCGGCATTCCAACAATCGCCACCGAATGGTCTACATTAAAGGACTATTTTTTAGAGGATGACCTCTATACCCTTGACGACCGCATTGAATACATAGAACCGACTAATATTAAAGGACTTGAGACACTAATAAACAAAAAATTAGGGACCAAATATCCTATTTCCAATCATCCGATTTATCGACGTACCTATATAGATGTAGCAAAAGATTTTTTAGCGGCATTTTCCTTTTAACTCGACTTTGCAACTTTCTAAAAAATCTCCTTTACTTGTGGAGGGAATTTTTTAAAAAGTTACAACTCTTGAATCACTCCCGGTATAGATTTTATAAGCATTTATTTATAAATGATTTGATAAAAATTTTTTATTTTTGTTAAACTTAAACAAATTTAAATGCAGACGTCCTAATTTGATTAGAAAATCTAATTTTATCCGGTACTGAGATCACTTATCAATTAGGCACTCGTCACTTCCTGAAAACCATCTTTTTTACAGGAATGATACTAAGTTGTAAGAATAAGAGACCCTGTAATGCGTCTCTTTAGATAGAAAATATAAAAAATGCATGCTTTTTTTATGTATTTATCCTACAAGTCGGTCATCTCCCTAAAATAAAGAACAGCCATTCGGTACGATGAATAAAGCTCTTGTCATAGTCGAATCTCCTACAAAAATTAAAACTCTAAAAAAATTTTTAGGGAGCCAATATGTTTTTGCCTCATCGGTGGGCCATGTAAGAGATCTTCCCGCAAAAAAATTTGGAATTAATGTTGAAAATGGATTTGAGCCCGAATATGAAATCCTTCCGGATAAAAAGGATGTCATATCGAATTTAAAAAAACTCGCTAAAGATGTCGACATTGTTTACTTAGCCCCCGATCCCGATAGAGAAGGAGAAGCAATTGCCTGGCATATTGCACAAATTCTACCCAAATCAACTAAAATCATGCGGGTTACATTCAACTCGATCACTAAAGATGCTGTCGTTGGAGCACTGAAACATCCAAGAGATATTGATATCAATTTAGTCAATGCCCAACAAGCACGCCGACTGCTCGATCGCATCGTTGGTTATAAAATATCGCCTATTCTTCATAGAAAGATCCAAAGGGGAAGGGATGGCTTTCTCTCTGCAGGCCGTGTTCAATCCGTTGCACTTAAATTAGTGGTTGATCGTGAAAAAGAAATCATGGCTTTTGTCCCTGTTGAATACTGGAATATTTATGCAACTTTGCAAAAAAATCAATCATTGCGCCCCTTTCAAAGTAGCTTATATAGTGTTGATGGGAAAAAAGTAGAAAAAGAGCAAATTGAAGGGAAAGAATATTACCTTATTTCCAATCAAACTACTGCCGAATCCATTGAATCCAGGCTCAAAAAAGCTCATTTCTATGTTGAAAAGCTCGAAAAAAAGGAAAAGAAACGTCACCCGGTTGCACCTTTTATCACCTCAACACTCCAACAGGAAGCCGCACGCCACTATGGATTTGCTGCATCTAGAACAATGGGTATTGCTCAGAGTCTTTATGAAGGGGTTGATTTAGGTGGAGGAAGTTATGAGGGTTTGATTACATATATGAGAACCGACTCTGTTCGCATTGCGCCTGAAGCGCAAAAAGAAGCCGGGGATTATATTTTGAAGGAGTACGGCAGGGATTTTCTACCCCCATCGCCCCCTTCTTATTCAACTAAAAAATCAGCCCAAGATGCCCATGAAGCAATCCGCCCTTCAAATATTCACCACACACCTGAAAGCATTAAAAATCGCCTCACAAGTGATCAATTTAAAATTTATGATCTGATTTGGAAACGCCTTCTTGCCTCACAAATGACCTCTGCCATTTATGATACCGTCACTTGTCATATCAATACTGATCAAGACTTAGCATTAAGAGCACACGGTTCGGTCATTAAGTTCCAGGGTTTCCTAGTTTTATATGAAGAGAAAAGTGATCTCGATCAAGATGCTCAAGCAGATGAGAGAGATAAATTATTACCTGATTTAGAGGAAAATGACCCTCTACATCTCATTGAAACGCAAATTTCTCAGGCATTCACTCGTCCACCGGCACGATTCACTGAAGCTTCACTTGTCAAAGAACTCGAAAAATCAGGAATCGGTCGTCCCTCTACTTACGCGACGATCATGAATAAAATCCAAAGTAAAGAGTACACGGCTAAAGAAAAAAATACTCTTAAACCAACTGAACTCGGCTTTATTATTTGTGCGATGCTGGAACAAAATTTCAATCGCATTATGGATATTACCTTTACAGCTCAGATGGAAGACAAGCTGGATAAAATTGCAGAAGGCGATCGCGATTGGAAAAACTATATTGAGACTTTTTGGAATAACTTTATTCCTGAAGTCGAAATAGCGGAAAAAGAGGCGCATGTTCCGCGCATTCCAACAAGCAAACCTTGTCCTAAATGTGGCCATCATCTTGAGAAGATTTGGGCGCGCAAAAAATATTTTTATGGATGTTCTAAATATCCCGACTGCGATTATACCGCTCCACTTGAAGAACTTGAGCTCAATAAAGATGATTACATTGATGATTTTGATTGGGATCAGCCCTGTCCAAAATGCGGTGGCAAAATGCGAGTCAGAGCCGGTAAATTTGGAGTTTTCTTTGGGTGTGAAAAATATCCAAAGTGCAATGGAATTGTCAACATCCCCAAAAAAGGTGAATTCCACCCTGAACAACTTCCCGCCTGCCCGGCAACGGGTTGTCCCGGAAGATTAGTCCAAAAACGCTCTCGGTTTGGGAAACCTTTTTATGCATGTTCAACCTATCCTTCCTGTGATGTGATCGGGAACGAAGTTAAGGAAATTCTAGAAAAATTCGCAAATCACCCTAGAACTCCTGCCCCGGCTAAAAAATCACGGGCTCAATCGGGTAAAACAGTCAAATCAGCGAAAGGAAGAGCTCAACCGCTATATAAATTGAGTGCTATCTTATCTGAAATCGTCAATGCAGAAGAAATGACCCGCGGCGATATTACTAAAAAACTATGGGAATATATTAAAAAGCATGACCTTCAGGACAAAAAAAATAGACGTCTCATCGTTCCGGATGAAAAACTGGAAAAACTTTTTGGATCTAAAGAATCCTTAGACATGATGAAGTTAGCTCGTGTGATTTCAAATCACATTGAATAATAACCTGAGTTGTGAGGTTATCCCATCTATAGCTATTTTCGATATGTATCATTCTTTATTACCCTTACATTTATTCTTGTTTTTCCTAAAGGGGGAATCAAAATCCAAGATATCCCCATCACATGGGGGTATCTTCTCTTAGGGTTATTGATTGTTTTTGCTCTTGTTCGAAAATCCTATTCGATCCGCTTTGAGCGCTTATTGTGTTTATTTGCGCTTCTCCCCTTCCAATCCATTTTCATTCTCTCCCTCTTCCAATTTGGAACGCAAAATATGGGATTTACAATTGCATTTTTAATGAGCTTTTTTATTCTCCCTTTTGGCTTTTACTTTGCTTTTTCTGATATCCTCGAGGACCTCGATTGGCAGATCTTGCTGAACTATCTATCGAGATCTATTTTTTTGATTGCCGTTTATGGGATTTTTTTATTCTCATACAAGCACTTAACCGGGAAATTTATTGAAATCCCCTTTTTAACAATTAATCTTCAGGATCTGGGAACTTTAGAAGAGGCAAAATGTATCGATCGAGGAGGGATTTTTAAGTTAATTTCCACATACAACAATGGAAATTTATATGGCATTTGTCTCCTCATGCTCCTCCCCTTATACATGATCATTGAGGGATCTTTTCTAAAACGATCTCTTGTAAAACTCTCCCTTCTCTTGACTCTTTCTAGAACAGTTTGGTTTGGGCTTCTCTTTTCCGAATCACTCAGATTGTTTTATATGAAAAAACGTTCATTCAAAGATTGGGTGGCTATTCCTATTGCAATGGGGATTGAAGGAGGCGCTATTTATCTTCTCAATCGACTTCTCGAAAATACGAATGCATTTTTAATCGATTCAACCATGGGAGGAAGAGATGCTCAATTTGCGACATTTCAGGAGTTTAGCTTTCTACCGGCAAAACCATTCAATGGAATTGCGGAAATTATTTACTTGGGTATTTTAGATCAATTGGGGCTCATTGGGCTCTTGAGTTTTTTAGTTGCAATTCTCACGCCTATCCTATTAGTGATCATTCAAAAATTGCACTCAAAAATCCATCAAGCCATCTTGAGCGGACTGATCACTTATCTCTTTCTATCCATCAGCGACGGCGCAATATTATATATTCCCACGATGGCCATCTTTTTTTTCCTTAGCAGCCTAAGCCAAAAGTCTACTTTTGCAGATGACTGTTTGATTATCAAAAAAAGGAGCTTCTCATTCTAATCCTATCAGCAGTCGTTTCTTAATCTCTTCCGGATGATCTAGATCAATTAACTCACAATGCTTTTTTAATCGCTCATCTGAGCAATGGATTTTAGGATTCCGATCGCGCCTTGGATCATCATGGTCAATTAAAATTAAAGAATTCCCTTGTATGATCATATTATTGATCATCCAATCCGTGTGAAAGATAGATTGAAGTCGTTTCAATTCCTTTTTTAACTTTTCTTTTTCAGGATAAATCCCTCGTAACATTTTAAATGTAATAAGATTTATCCCCGGCTCCCAATTGGTCATTTGTTTTTGACCATTCATATCGCTCTCTTTTTTCATAAGCCATTTTGTTTCGAAATTTGAAATAATTCGATGCGATTTTTCACCCATTTCCGGCAAGACCCAACTTTTCCGCTTTAAATACTCGGGATTTGCATGGAGAATAAATAGAGAAACCTCTCCATTTGAATTTTGACCTATTTCAACAGCTTGCCTTGATTTTAAAAATCCGAGTAAATCTCTTTTATATTTTGAATAATGAGGAAATGAACCTTCTTTAGGAATTGAAATGATCACAGCCGATGTCAAACGACATATCGCCTCGAGATAAGATTTCCATTGATTCTGATAATCTTCAATGATGTGAGGCAAGAATGCAATATCAAAATGCTCACAATCGGCGAGGTGATAAATTTTATCAAGCGATAGCGGCTCAGCAAGTAATATTAAATTTTCACATGCGTTATTTTCTTCACAAATCGAATATAAATGCTCTTCAAAAACAACTTGATGACGATGGAGGGCGAGCGAAATAACACAAACACTATTTGGAAAATCATACGCAGATCTTAAAGAAACATACCCTTGAGAAGCTCCAAATTCAATCAGAGTGAATGGTCTCTCAAATCGATCCAAGTAGGATGAAATGAGTTGATACATTTGGTCATAATCAATAGATGGATCCGTCGCCTTTTGTACAGTAACATTATTAATAATAATATCTTCTTTTTGAAGATATCCCTTCCTCGTAATATCGACAAAGGAACTCAAGATAAGGATAATAAATAAACCGGCGATGATACTGAAGTAAGCCGGAGGAGTAGGATTTAGATACGAAGGATCCTCATAACTCTTTACCTCATTTCGTGATAATTTAATCTTCATGTCTCGCTTAAATTTTGATTTTTTTGTGAAGACCCCCTCTTCATAATACATATTCCCTCCGAAGATTCAGCTACAATGAGATCATCGACATCGATGATCTTAATAGGCTTTGATTTTGAAATGATGAGATTCCGATGAGAATTCTGAGATTGAATATTTCCGATGCAAACATTATCATCCCCATCTTTTTTGCATCTTTCATAAATTGCATCAAATGATCCGATATCACACCACTCCGTATCAATTGGAATCATTCTTAATTGCATACTCTTCTCCAAAATTAAATGATCGAAAGAAAGGCTGGGCAATAATTCTGCTTCATATGTATTTTCCAAGTAATGTTTGAAATCAGGCGCATGCCTTTCACATTCATTTTGTAGTGTTTCAAAAGTAGTGCAAAATAGGCCCGAATTCCAATAATGGCGACGAGATAGGGCATATTTCGAAGCTTCATTTAAATGTGGTTTTTCATGAAAATGAGAGATCTTATACCTCCCATTTTCGCATCTTTCCCCCACTTCTATATAGCCATATTCCACTTTGGGTGATGTGGGTTGTAGCCCAAATAGATAAATCCACCCGGAATCAAAATCTTTTTTTATATTTAAAATTGCATGAATTAAAGGATCATCCGATTCAAATTGATGATCGGAGGGGGAAAAAAGAATAGGCTCTCTTTCACAAAGCCCAAAAGATTTTTTTAGTTCTTTGAGCGCAAACGTAACAGCAAAAGCGGTATTTTTAGAAAAGGGCTCTATAATCAATGGAATGGTTTGATATCCATATTCATCGAGTAATTGCCTCATTTGCAATGAAATATCCGGGCCTGTTTGCACGTAAATTTCAGCCCCTATTGACAAGTTTTGAAACCTTTGAATTGTCTCAATGACCAATGGATTTTGAGCCCCTAACGAATGAAGTGTTTTAGGGAAATCTCTAGTGGAAATTGGCCAAAGCCTTCTCCCCTTTCCGCCGGCTAAGATCACAACTTTCATTGAAAATCACTCCATTTTTTTTCTATATAGTTTCTAATCGCCTCTTGAAATCGCTCTTTTGAAAATTGTGTGGCATAGGATCGAATCCTTTCGGGATCGAAACGGTCTTGCTCTTGATTAAACTGATGAATCGCGTCCATAATCGAATGAGAACTCTGTTCTTGAAAATGGATTCCCGTCTGATTGTGTTGAACCGTCTCTTTAGTTCCCCCTTGATTGAGCGCAATAACCGGTGTCCCACATGCCATTGCTTCAATTGGCGCTATTCCAAAGTCCTCAATAGCTGCGAAAATAAAAGCCTTTGCGCGCCCAAGCAACATCGGTAAGGATGTTGTGTTTTGAAATCCAATGAGCTCCACATTTAAAGGGGCTTTTTCTTTCAGTCGGCGCATTTCAGGCCCATCTCCAACGACAACAAGTCGTTCGTTTGGCAAACGACGAAATGCCTCAATCATCAAATCGATTTTTTTATATGGGACCAATCTAGATAGCGTAACAAAGTAGGATTCTTTCTCTTTGACAAGTTGAAAATTTTCAATATCAACAGGGGGATAAATGACAAGATCCACATCCCTTTGATATATTTTTTTTATGCGTCGAGCTGTGGTATAAGAATTTGCAATAAAACAATCCACTTGCTGGGCTGCTATAAAATCAAGGAGTCGCATGCGATGTAAAACGCGTTTGACATAGATTCTCGCTAAGGGGTTACTTAGCGTATGGATATATTGGTGGTATAAATCCCATGCATACCGCATGGGGGTGTGACAATAACAAATATGTAATTGATCTGCATGTGTTAAAATATGATGGGCAACTGAGTGGGAAGACGACACCACAATATTGTATTCATTTAAGTCAAATGACTGAATGGCTTGTGGAAAAAATGATAATAAGTAGCGATAGGCTTTATCAATATAAGGAATACAATCCAACCAAGATGTTTGAAACTTCTGTTGTTGAAAACTCCATTTTTTATCCCATTCTTTTGAACAAAAAAGAGTGAAGAGATCGCCCGAATAGCTCTCACATAATGATTCTAATACCTTTTCAGCCCCGGCGCTAGCAACTAACCAATCATGAACAAAAGCAATCTTCTTCACAACCCATTCCAATCAATGATTTTTTGAACAATTTTTGAACGATCAATTAAATGCATACACACCGGCTGCCGACAAGGGGCATACATCCTGCCATCATAACAAGGGCGACATTTTAATTGTTCACCTCCCCATAGGCAGTAAATTCTTTGGGCATAATTAGGATCATGCATCGGTAATTTCTCACTCGGCCTTGTGGGCCCAAAAAGTGCAATTAAATGTGCTTTAGCCCAAACAGCCAAATGCATTGGACCACTATCATGAGTAATCACTGCTTTTGCTTTTTGAAATAAAAAAACCAAATCAATAAAGCCCGTTTTACCAACGAAGTTAATCACATGCTCCCCCTGAAAAAACTGCAAATTCGTCTCATCAGAACAGTGCCCAATAAGGACTGTCATTATACCATGGCTTGCAAGATCTAATGCTAGTTTTTTATACATTTCAAGGGGCCACATTCTTAAAAACTTCCCGGGCTCAGTTAAGGGATTCCCCCCGGGATTCATGACAACATAGGCATTGGGAATTTGTTTGATAAATTGTTGCATGTCCGGTGAAACCTGCTGCCGAATGTCGGGAAAGATGAGCAATTCATCCCTTTCCAACTGCTGATATAGTAAAATGCGAATATATTCGTTTCCATGATATCGCCCGGGAATCATCTCATTATTTTGATTATCCGATAAGAAGCGCTTTTCTTTTGCAATGCTAAATAAGGATAAAAACCGGTAACGCCGATCAGCATGAGCCAATAAAATATAGTCATACCTATGAAAAGCAATCTGCTTCCATGCCTTCCATACTTGTCGAAACTTGTGAAAAAAATGCCCCCATAGAAGCTTGTGTTCATCAATTGTATACATTCGATCAACTAAATGAGTCGCTTCAATGATACACCGACCTTGCATTCCGCATAGCCAATCAATTTGAGCATCCGGGGCATTTCTTTTAATATAAGACAAAATAGGGAGTGTCATAATGATATCGCCCAATGCCCCAATTTTAATGATTAAAAATTTTTTAGACATTGACTTCCTTAATGAGAACACGTCGATAACCAAAAAAATGCAAACAGAGCACAACAGCGCTAAAAACAAGAATATATAAACATAATATTCGCTCGATTGTTAAATAGGGATGAAATAGAAAAACCAAGATACCGATAAGAGATAATGCAAATAAATAAATACTGAATAAGAGCTTGGCCTGAGAGAGCGCATTCATTAAGGTTGTATACGAATTCACTGCAATATTTATAAATATCCAAAGTCCTATATAGAAACCTTGATAAGGCTCATTGACATATTGATGAGCCCATATTTGAATCACCGGAGTATGAAAGAAAGTAATGAATGGGACCACCCCCATGCATAAAATCACTGCGATCAGTAACGACCACAAAAATGTCTTCCTAATCCATAAAAAATCCTTCTCCTCTGCCATTTGGGCATAATGACTCCATAATGGATTCATCATTGAGAAGTGGATTCCTAAAAATAATGTAGAAAGACGATAGATCAGGCTAAATTCACCCAGTTGCTTCATATCGATTATGGCGCTAATCAGAGTAGGCAGTTGTGAAATGATCAATACGCTTAATAAATTTTGCATCCAAAAAAAGAACCCAAGCTTCATTTTAGGATAAAAAATAAAAAATGCTTCTGAGACGGAAACTCGCACCCATTTCCAATGACGACGTAATAGAAAAAAGATAAATGAGGCAATCGACGTGAGGAGATACCCTGCAAAATAAAGATATACCATTGCAGTAAATGAAACATGCATCTCAATCATAAGAATTAGGAATAAAGATAACAAAAGCGATTCAACACCATCTAATATTCCACGAATATGTGTTTCGTGATAGGCATAAAACCCATCCGCATTCATCGCAAATGGAATACGCAGACACAGCAAAATAGACACCCATGGCAATAGAGATTGGATTTCCTTGTGCAATTGGGGATCATGGATATGAAAAATTTGCCCCCAAGGAATGAGAGAAAATACGATAAAGGAAAGTAGTCCAATCCCGACATATAAAATAAATAAAAGAGTCGTGATGGAAACATAATATTTGTTTTCATTGTCCCGATCTTTTTGGTGATTTAAATGAATTAATTGATTGCGTAAAGCAGCCCCCCCTAATCCTAGATCAAAGCAAGGCGAGAGCATCAAAAAACTCAAGAAAATGGCCCACAAACCAAACTGTTCAGATGAAAAAACTTGGGCCAAGTACCCGGTTGTGAAAATTTGACAAAGTAAACCTATTCCCTTAGAAATAAGGGTTGTGAAAGAGCCTAAAAAAATGGGTTTTAATTTTTTTGACATCTCATTATAAAAAAAGAGTGGGAATTCCCCGATAGATTAATTGAACGGAGGCCAAGCGGGGGCTCTCACGCGCCTAACCATTCATAGCCAATATTCCTTAACCATCAAAAAAACCTCCTCTATTTATGGAGGGGATTTTTTAAATAGGTTCATTATGCCCTACATTGTATATTCTATTCTAGTCAGTTGGTTATTCATCCCTTGTATTTCCGGAATAGAATTGATGAAAGAGGATTTTACTGATTCCCAATACCAATGGATGGATCGGCAAATACGGCTTCAATTCACTCCCTTTCATACTCAAGGAATCACAAAATCAATGATTGCAGATGCAGCGGCAGAAAATAAACCCAACATCATTCGCTTTCAAGTCATCAATAATCGCTACTATGGTGAAGAAGGGATCTGTAAGGAGGTAATTCAGAAACTCCTATCTGTGATTCCCCTCCCTGATGTCGATTGCCTTTACTACAAGTCAAACGGTCCGATTTACCGCGATCAACTTCCAAAAACACTTGCTCCGCTCTTAGCCGGATATAAGCATGAAAGCTGTAAAAATGTGATCCTCTATCATTATCCCTATTTTGATGTGGGCAAAAAAACAATTCGCGATTGGGAAATGGTAGGAAATACAGTCATTGATATCAATAAAACCTCACCTTGGGAAGATAAAATCAACATGTTGATTTGGAGAGGTGAAACAAATGGAATGGAAGCAATCTATACCCCTGAAAACTGGACAAAGGTCAATCGAGGAAAAGTCGTTGGATTAACTCTTTCTCATCCAATGCTTGTTAATGCTCGCTTTACAAAAATTATTCCGTGGAAGGTGAGTGAAATTGATCGATTAAAAGCGCGCCTTCCTCTATCTGAACCTTTATCACTACGAGCTCAAATACAATATAAATATCAAATCTGTCTCAATGGCGATACGTGCTCATCATCGGGAAGTTTATGGAAACTCCTCTCTAATGCACTCGTTTTTATTCCGGATTCCCCTCTTAAGATGTGGTTTCATCTCTTCATTATTCCCTGGAAACATTATATTCCTATCAGAGCAGATTTTTCCAATCTTATCCAATCGATAGAATGGGCCAAAAAACATGATGAAGAAGCAAAACAGATCGCTGAGAAAGGAAGCCTTTTTACACAAAAACACCTTCTTTCTAAACATCTTTATATTTATTGCTATAAAATTCTGTGTGAGTATGCATCGCATCAAAAATACCAACCGATTCCCACTAATAAACCGAACTAATAAAATCTATCGGTACCTTGTTCTGCTCTCCATCCTATTACTGCAATACGGTTTTAGCATCGATCTACTGCCCGATGAAATTCACGATCCAAAATATGATTGGATGGATGAAAGTATTGAAAGGGCTTTTGCTCATTTTACAATTGAACGCATTAACAAAAAAGATATTGAAGAGGCCACTCGAGAAAATAAGCCTTATATCAACCGCTACCGTATTATCAATAATCAAATCCATGGCCGGGGAGCATGTGTTAACCTTTTACAAGAGATATTAAATCACACAACTCTTCCGGATCTCGATTTTCTTTATTTTGAAGGCAATGGGCCTATTGATCCTTCTGACTTACCAAAAACAAACGTCCCCATCTTAGTCGGCTTCAAGAATAAACACATGTCAAATGCCATTTGTTTTCAGAATCGTTATTTTTTGAATACAATCAATCCGGAAAAAAATTGGATCGAATTAAATCAACAACTCAAAGACCAATCATGTTCATGGGATAAAAAAAAACCTAAAATGATTTGGAGAGGAAAAACTTTAGGCCCTCATGAAATCTATCGGATCCATAACTGGAAAAAAATGCTCCGCGGCCGTCTTGTTGCCCTCTCATTACTCTCACCCGACTTAATTGATGCCAAATTTACACGCCTCGTTCATTTCAGATCATCCGATTATCAAAAACTCATTGAAAGTATGGGTTCAGGATTGGGATCCCCCCAGTCATATTTGGAACAATCACATTATAAATATGCTATTTATCTCGATCAAAATGGAACTGCTCTCATTGATGAAGAAGCAAAACTCCTTTCCGGAGCCTTACTCTTCAAACCCGACTCGTTATTCCAACAATGGTATTCAGATGCCTTAGAACCCTTTATTCATTATATCCCTGTTGAAAGAAATTTATCCGATTTACTTGAGCAAATCAATTGGGCTTATAAAAATGAGGCCAAAGCAAGAAGCATTGCTCTAAACGGCAGATTATTTGCTATTGATTTTTTATCCCCTAAAGGTTTTATTATTTATTGCATTAAACTTCTTAAGATCTATGCCGAATACCAAAATTTTTAATTTTCTTTTTATTTTACTTCTCTTCTTTTCTCATTCGAATTGTGTCTTTAGCTCAGTGACGCTCATGCATGATGAGATCAGTCTGCCAAAATATGACTGGATGATCCCAATCATCGAAAAGGAACTTAGCCCTTTCAAAAAAAAAACAAGGCCTTCAGTTAAGAACAATTTAAAATTTTCAAAAAAAATCAACCAAAGATTTAAAAAATCAATTATCCAATATCGGATCAGTAAAGGCCAAATTTTGGGGCAAGGCCGACTGAGAAAAATTTTAGATCTCTTAAATCATGAACTCGGTCTCCCTGATATGGAGTTTTATTATTTTGAACAAGATGGGATCGTTTCACACCGGCAAATCCCCCGTCATTTTAACACCCCCATTTTAGCCGGAACAAAAATAAAAGAAATGGATAACATTGCACTCTTCCTCGATCCTTGTTTAACTTATGATGATCAAGGCGTCTATGACTGGGATTTCTTATACCAGGAAATGATTGACCTCAACTATTTTTGGAATTGGGAAGATAAAATAGAAAAATTATTTTGGAGAGGAGCAAATACGGGCCCATTTGAAGTTTATGATATCAATAACTGGAAGGATCTCACGCGTGGCAAGCTCGTTGCCCTAAGTGAAAAAAACCAAGAACACATCGATGCTAAGTTTTCTCACATTCTCGAATGGAAAACAAAAGATTATTCCCTTTTTTGCAAATCGGTTGTCATCGATAAAAAAATGCCTATTTCTCAACATCTAAAATATAAATATCAAATTGTGATCGATGGGGATACTTGTTGTTTCCCGGCAACTTTTTGGAGATTGCTTTCAAATTCCGTCTTATTTATGCCTGATTCCGATCTGATTCAATGGTATCATTCTATACTAAAACCTTGGGTCCATTATATCCCCGTTAAGAAAGACTATTCTGATTTAATTGAAAAAATCAATTGGGCAAAAAATCACGATGATGAAGCTAAAAAAATCGCCGATCAAGCCACGGCACTAGTTCAAAATCAATTCACAATGAAAGACATCTATATTTTCTGTTATAAATTCCTTGTTGAGTATGCAAAACTTTATGAGATGCCTTCAAAATAGAGGCGATTTTTTGACGGTTAGGGAATATTGTCTATCACGTCGGTAGCTGTATGGGCTTCCCGCTTGGATCTAGGGGAGATTGGGCCCACTTGGCCTCCGTTTAATAGCTTAAGCATTCCATTAATCACTTGATCAACCGAAATGTTTTGAATGCATGCCATAGAACGGCACCCCTTTTTGAGGTGACAGGGATAGCATTGAGTGGGATGAATTAAATTTAATGATCGGGATGAATATCCGGAAAATAATTCGATTGCATTGACCCCCGTAAAGAGCGCAACACAAGGGGTTTGTACTGCGGCAGCAATATGCTGCATTGCCGTATCGACAGTAATCACACATGCAGCATGACGTGTACACTCAACCCATTCTTCCCAGTTTAATCGGTTACAAAAATTATCCCCCTCATGCGCTATTTGATGAATCATATTAAACTCTCTCTTTCCGGATCCGGTGAAAATGACTCGATACCCCATCGCGATCACCCGTTGATAAGCACTTCTCCATTGCTTAATGCCCCATTCTTTGTGGGAAGATCCGCTTCCCGGATGAAAAATCACAAATTGAGAAAGAGCAAATTTTTGAAAGACATCTACAGGATAATAGGGTAAGCGAGGGGAAAGATGGATCTCATTGTCTTTTCGAATGGATATTCTTTCAAAGAGCTCCTTGTAATAATCAATCACATGTTGCTTCCGATCGATCCAATGGATTGGATCATTATAAAGTTGGCCTCCTCCTCCGCTTGTAAATCCAATGCGATATGGAATTTTTGCTTGGTGTAAAATAAAAGCGCAGTTGGGGTAATAGAAGTAAAGATCGATAGCAAGATCATATCTATATGAGCGTATTTCCTTGATCACCTTCATTAGGCTGATGCCATGATAAACTATTTTATGGAAGAGAGAGATCGGGGCCCTATTCAACTTATAATGATCAAAAATATGACTAGAATCAATATCAGGATGGTTTTGAATGACCTTTCGCGCATGAGAAGACGTTAGAAATCCAATGCTTGCGTTTGGATATAGGTATTTCACAACGTCAATAGCAGCCGTTGAGATGATAACATCACCTAGATGGGCAATATTACATAATATGACCCGCTTGATTAATTCAGGCTGAATCTCAGGTGGTTCTTTTCTTTTTTTTAATTTTATAAAGGCATCAAAGAGTTTTAAATAGGCAATTAATAATGGATTTTGCGCTAAATACTTTCTGCTTTTCATTCGCCTTCGAGCATTTCTAAAGAGAGATAGAACTTCAATTCATCTCGATATTTTGCTGCTTCCTCATATTGATATTTTGTAGCTGCATCATGCATCGCTTTTTGAAGCTCTTTAATCTTACGGCTGATTTCTTTGGGATCGGTTATAAAATTTTCTTCTTTAATTAGCTCTTGTTTTTCTTTGGTATATGACTCACCTAAAAAAGTTTCATTCAGGGTTTCAATTCTTTCTCTTTTAACTGTTTTAGGCGTGATTTGATGCTTCTGATTGTATTCATCTTGGATTTTTCTTCTCTCGGATGTGATCTCAATTGTATTCGTTATTGATTTTGTCATTACATCAGCATATAAAATCACCCTTCCATTTTCATTTCTTGCCGCTCGACCACATGTTTGAATGAGTGCCGTTTCGCTGCGTAAAAACCCCTCTTTATCAGCATCTAAAATCGCAACAAGCGTTACCTCGGGAATATCGAGACCTTCCCTCAAAAGGTTAATCCCCACAAGAACATCGAATTCACCACGCCTCAAATCTTTAATAATTTGAATACGCTCTAAGGTCACAATATCCGAGTGAAGGTACTTTGCCTTAATATTCACTTCCATCAAATATTTTGAGAGATCTTCTGCGAGTTTTTTTGTGAGCGTTGTCACTAAAACCCGCCCTTTTTTAGCCACTTCATGCCGTATTGCATCGATACAATCATCGACTTGACCTTGGGCCGGTCTCACTTCAATTTCCGGATCGAGTAATCCCGTAGGTCGAATAATTTGATGAATGACTTCGCCCTCTGACTCGTTAACTTCCCACAAACTAGGCGTTGCCGAAACATACACCACTTGATTGAGATGGGCGTAAAACTCATGAAATTGAAGTGGGCGATTATCATAAGCGGACGGAAGTCGAAAACCAAATTCGACAAGCGAGGTCTTTCGAGCGCGATCCCCATTATACATTGCCCGTATTTGTGGAACTGACTGATGAGACTCATCAATGAACATTAAAAAATCATCGGGAAAATAATCGAGTAGACAAGAGGGGGGATTTCCGGACGGTCTCTTATCAAAATGGCGAGAATAATTCTCAATTCCCTTACAAAAGCCTACCTCCTTGATCAACTCCATATCATATTTTGTCCGTTGCAAAATACGATGGCGCTCGATCATTTTTCCTTCTTTTTCAAACTCTGCCGCTCTTTGATCTAGTTCAACTCGAATGGATTCCACAGCATCAAGCCTCACCTCTTCAGGAGTTACGTAGTGGGATCCCGGATAAATAAATATGTCATCAATTCGTCTCAGAACTCTTCCGGTTAGAGGATCAATTTCACTGATTCTTTCAACCTCATCGCCAAAGAATTCGACACGAATTCCCAAGTTTTCTTCGTAAGCGAGGGCAATTTCGACAACATCTCCTCTTGCTCTAAAGGTCGAACGGCTAAGTTCTATATCATTACGTTTATAATGAATATCAACGAGTTTAAGTAAAAAATCATCGCGTCGCACTTCCTGATTAATATGGATACGGATTCGCATTTTCGCATAATGATCAGGAGAACCTATTCCATAAATACAAGAGACGGATGAGACAATAATGACGTCACTCCTCTCAACAAGCGATCGGGTTGCGGATAAACGCATTCGCTCAATTTGATCATTAATGGCTAGATCTTTCTCAATATACGTATCTGTTCGAGCAATATATGCCTCGGGTTGGTAATAGTCATAATAGGAAACAAAGTATTCAACTGCATTATTGGGGAAAAACCCTTTAAATTCTTGATACAGTTGGGCGGCAAGGGTTTTATTGTGCGCTAAAATTAAAGTGGGTTTGTTGACTTGGGCAATGAGGTTGGCCATGGTAAAGGTTTTACCTGATCCGGTAATCCCCAAAAGAACCTGGGCTCTTCTGCCCGCCTTTACTCCACTGACAAGCGCTTCAATTGCTTCGGGCTGGCTACCGCGCGGTATAAATTCTGATTTTAATTCAAACAAAACAGGCACCTAGTCCAAATAATTTTTTAATGCTTCATTAAAAAAGCCTCGGCTGTTGAGAATATCAATGACCACAATACTTGCTGCAAAGGCAATGACAATCATCAATAACGCCCTTCCCCTTAGTTTTTGATAAAAGATCGGTTTTTTTAATGTCCATGCCATGGCCGCGGGTAAAAAAATCAATAAAATTGCCACAAAAGCACCTGCATACTCGAGGGCAATTAAAAATCCTCTTTGATAAGTGAATACAAAAATAAGAGGGGGAACGAATGTCAAAAGACAAGCCCCAAGTTTTCCTTCCCATGTTTTTTTGATTTTTAATCCATCAATTAAAAAGTCAGATAAACTCAACGAAACACCCAGAAATGATGTCACAATAGCAAAAAATGAAAAAAAGTGAGCTCCTATTTTCACCCATTTTTGATGTAATAGTGCAGCAAGAGGTGTTGCTGAGGAAGCGCTGCCCGAAAGCCAAGACTGGGCAAGAGATATCTCACCCTTCACAGGAACAACGCCAAGAACCAAAATTTGCCAAAAAATGTAAATAACCAACGTAATTAAACTTCCCAGTATCACGACCTTTCTCAGTTCTTTTTTATCATGTTTTAAATACGTCGCAAGAGAAGGGATAATAATGTGATAACCGAAGGAAGTGATCACAACCGGCACTCCGATCAATCCTAGTTTAAAATCAACATGTGCCAATTTAGAAAGATCAATATGTGGAGGAACAAACACAACTAAAACCAAATATGAAAGCAAAAGTCCTAACATCAATAATCGATTGATTAAATCAACACCCAGTGTTCCAAAATAGATAAAACTCCCAAATAAAATGGGTAGTAAAAAGGGTTGAATCCAATGAGGTAAGATCAAACCCGTGATATATTGAATGGCTTCTGCAAATATGGGACCGGAGGCAGAAATATAGGCAGCAACAAGAGCATAGAGCAATAACATGTAAAAAACCCAGCCAATGGTACGGCCAAAACCATTGAGCGTTCTTCCTGCCATCGTAATGATATTTGTTTCATCTTGATATGCGCAATTAACATCAATGAAAAAAAAGGCTGAACAGAGCATAAAGCCCCAGCAAATAATAAAGAGGAGTAATGAGGGCCAAAACCCCATAAATCCGCATGTCAGCGGCACGGCTAACATGGCAGCACCGATAGTCGTTCCGGCAACAAGTAGTGTTGCCCCAATGGTATGGTTAGCTTTGATCATACAATGCCTTTTTTAGTTGGAATCATGTCGAAGTGATTCATACCCACTCCAAAAATAAATTTATGAATTTATTTTTTATCATTGGTATCAGATCAATTTTATGGATACTTGAAAAATGGCAATCCTATCATATTAGAAAGTTGAAATAACACGATAAACGCTGCAAATAACGCAATGCCAAAAATAAGCAGTTTACCCCCTCCAACGAGTTGCATCGACTCTTTCTTAAACTCATAACGCCCTTTCCAAATCATTAAAGCGGGCAAAATACCAAACAAAATCACTGCGCAAATTCCCCCTGCAAAGTTTATGGCAGCATAAAAAATCTTAGGATAAAAAATCCCAAAAACAAGCGGCGGAAGTAATGCAAGTGCAATAAGTCCAATGGAGTCACGATTTTTAGTTTTTAAACCATCTCCTAAAAAGTGAGCCAAACTTAAAGTTTGGGCTAAAAAAGATGTTAGAATCGCAAATAACGCCAAGAATTGGGCAGAAACCCCAATTGTTTGCACTTTTTCTATATTTTTTATCGCTTTTGCCGCATCCAAGCCATTTTTAAAACATTCAATAATTCCATATTCCCCTTGAAGGGGAATGATGCCAAGTGCAACGACTTCCCATATAATATAAACTGCAAAAATAAGAAGGGATCCCCCAATAATGGCCCAACGCATTCGCTTGACATCCCCATTCAAATAATAATGCAAACTCGGAATCATATTATGGAAACCAAATGAAATGACGAGAATGGGAAGCGCAAATAACATATAATTGACATCTGCATGCAAAAGGCGAGATGGGAGCATGCTAAACACACCAACACTAACAAGAACTAAAAATGAGCCGATTTTAAACAGCATCAACCAGCGATTACAGAGGTCAACATATCTTGTCCCCATTAAAACCAACCAACCAAATACGAAGACAAAAAAGATCGACGCTAAAAAGTTGGGCAAAGTACGACCCAATACAAGATCAAGTATTGAGGAAAAATGCTGGCCACTTAATGCAATGTAGGCAACGAGAAGTGAATAAAATAACAGTAAGTACGTGATCCAACAAACGAAACGCCCTAATGGCCCTAATGTCTCCTGAACCATTGTAATAAAATTAACCCGCCCCTTGAACCAACCATTCACTTCGACGAGAAAAAGAGCTGTCGTCGTCATAAAAGCCCAAGCAAATACAAACATTAACAACGCCGGGAAAAATCCGGCAAAACCGGTGAGGATAGGCAAGCCTAACATCCCCGATCCAATGCAACTTCCTCCAATTAAAAGCATCCCACCAAAGACGCTTCCCTTTCTCTCTATCTTTTTCATGAGAATATTTGCCTTTCATTCAATCGTTTTTCAGTGCGGATTTCTTGATCTAATCGCCCTAAATCATATCCTTCAAAATCTACAAATTTGAAAAAGGGGGCAAATTCAGGAAACTCTTTTATAACTTGCTGCGCCATTTCCTGAGCGATTAAACGATAACTTGGATGCCCTTGTGGAGATGACCTCAACTCGCACATCCATTGAAGCGCTCTCAAATTGATGTGGAAATACCAGCGAATATTATATGCCATTGGAACGACATATTGGGCTTCTTCAGGAAATTCAATTGAAATTTTATCATATACCGCTTTGGCTTGTTCTATAGCATCACAGTAAACTTTTTCCATGGGAGTTCCGACAACCTCTTTTGGGACATAATAACCATAATCACAGGTCAACAACTGTCGTTCTTGAGACAGCATTCGGTGTCTTTGAAGATCTCTGTAGACTCCAAAATCCGCCAAAATATCAAATGTAAAATAAACCTGTTCCAAAGCACGGGGTGATTTATGTCGGCGATTCGTACGAGTTGCGGATACTGTTTCAAATAGTTGTTCTCTTTCTAACTCGGTCATTCCATTTGCATAGGCCTTTAAATCACTAAGAGCACAAGGTGAGTAATGATATAGAAGGGCAGCTGCAAGCGTTTTGGGAGCATCTTCACTATATGAAATGAGTTGAACCCCCTCTTTTGTACTTTGAGGAATTTTCTCCGTATGAAATTCAGTTAACTCTCTTAGTCTCTTTTGCATCTCATCTTTGAAGCGGACATATCCCGTATAGTGCTTATGTGTTGTCTGTGATCGGCGAACAAAAGAAGGAATAATTTTTGAGAGCTCTTCAAAGCCCTTATGTCCTATATCTTGAAACTCAAGAAGGCTATGAGAAGATAAGCGTTGTAATAGCGTCTCAAAAAATCGTCCATTGCCGAAAAGCCCTAAGTTTGTCAACGTAGATGAGGGAAGTAAGCCCCGGATACAATCTAGAACTTTTGCTCTAAGGGCTGCTGTATAGGCTACCTTAGAAATCGACTCATCTTTAGGAAAGACTTGCTCCATTTGTTGCGTTAACGGGGGGATTAAAGCCCCATATGTCTCAAATAAATTTTGGCATGTTTGCAAATACTCTTCGCGATATGCGGAAGTCATTAATGCCTGCTCTTTATAAAACAAATAATCGCCGTCTACCTTCTGATCGAAATAAATATAGCGTGTCGATTTTTCTAAAGGCGATCCGCCAATCCTACAATCTTCAATTTCTTTTGCAGCAAGCATAGAGACATTTTCACAAGCAAGGTGGGCACCACCTAACTCACCAATTGAATCATCGCCATATCCATCTAAAATGCGATCATAAAAATTTTGAGCCTTTTTAATTGCCACCACTTGATCATCTTGTTGACCTTGACCTTCTCTTTGATTGGTAATTTCTTGGAAAGCCGTTTCGTCATTTAGAATAAATTCTTTTAAAAGTAGGGAGCGGAGTCCTAAGCACGATCTCGAATAGCGAGAAAAAAGAGCCCCCTTAATAACCTCAGGTAAATTTCTGAGAGCAAAGACATTACTCGATGTATTAGAGACAAATTTCTCTAATATTTTTATTTGGCTCTCTGAAAACTCTTCATAATTTTCAAGCATTTTAAAACACCTTTGTTCGCAGAACTCTACATATAGAATAGAGTCTTAGATTATGCCGAAGAGAATATTTTATACAAAGAAAGATTAAGATATACCGGGAGTGATTCAAGGGTTGGAATTTTTAGAAGCCGGCGCGCCGAAGGCCTTTTGACCCGAGCCGCTGCGCTATTGACAATAGGCAGAGGCGAGGTCAAATCGACCAAGCGGGGATGCCGGCGACAAAAAAAACAACTCTTGATTCACGAGCGGTATATCCTTCTGAATAGAAAAAAGATGCATAATTTTAAAACCGGTGATAAAATTTTTCTAACTATTTTTTATGGATAATCATGTTAATTCGACCTAGAAGAAACCGGAAAAACCCTATTATTCGCTCGATGTTACAAGAAACGTCATTAGATATTAAAGACCTCATTGCCCCCTTTTTTGTGATCGATGGAAAAGATAAAATAGAACCCATCGAAAAAATGCCCGGCATTTTTCGCTACACCATTGATACCTTGATTGAAGAAATTGAACATGTACATCGAAAAGGAATTCAAACAATTGCCCTTTTCCCCGCCCTTGATCAAACTAAAAAATCTCATTTGGCAAATGAAGCGTATAACCCTGAAGGGCTTATTCCACGAGCTATTCGTGCCATAAAAAAGGCCCTACCTTCAATTTGCCTCATCGCTGATATTGCTCTTGATCCCTTTACTGAACATGGGCATGACGGAATTATTTCTCAAAATCAAGAAATCTTAAATGACGAAACAGTAGATATTCTAATACGACAGGCATTAACCTTTGCAGAGGCAGGAGTTGATATCGTCGCCCCAAGCGATATGATGGATGGGCGCATTAGAAAAATTCGAATTGCCCTCGATAATGCAGGTTTTATCAATACATCGATCCTTGCCTATACGGCTAAATATGCTTCAGCGCTCTATGCCCCATTTCGAGATGCAGTCAAAGTCAATTTAGCATTTGGGGATAAGAAGACATATCAATTAAATCCGGCAAATATACGTGAGGCGCTACTCGAAACAAAACTCGACCAAGAAGAAGGGGCCGATATGCTACTTGTCAAGCCAGCAACGCTCTATTTAGACGTCCTCTCAAAAATGAAAGAAAATGCTCATATTCCTGTGGGGGCTTATCACGTTTCCGGAGAATACGCCATGGTCATTGCAGCAGCCTCTCAAGGTATCATTGACCCACATCAAATATTTTATGAATCCCTTTTGTCCATTAAAAGAGCCGGGGCCAGTTTTATTTTCACATATGCGTATCGTCATATGTTCGATTTTTTTGGCCATTAAAACTCATCTTACGTAAAAATCATACCTCCGATCATCTTTTTTCAACGAGGTGGGTCAAGAGCTCAAAAAGTCGAGATCATACGGGATATTGAATTTTCCCATTAAATCTTGAAAGTGTTTGAAGACTTGCTGAGCAGTTGGCCTATTTTCTCGTTTTGAATCCCTCATTGCTTCAATGAGCTCATTGACTCCAATTAAATTGAAAATTTTATCACGCATTTGCTGAGCAATCTCTTCGACTTTTTTCTCATCGTGAGTCATTCGTTGAACAACTTGAAAGATGAATCGATCTCGAATCAACATGATGGAAGTGCCCAACATAAAAATATCATCTTCTAATGTAAAGAACCCATCAGCGTCAGGCGGCTGTAAAATCTCCTGATTACATAAAAATCTAGCTTCTGTTTTTTTCCCAAGGGCAAACCCCTCAAAATCTGAAACAACTCCTTGAAAAAACCCTGTTGAAGTTTTTTTAAAAAAAATGTTTGAAGGCGAAACGTCACCGTGAACTCCCTTCTCATGGACTGCAACAAGCCCCCTAAGATACCCAAAGAAGACAGAAATGAATTGTTTGATAAATTGAAGCCCCTTATCCTGGAGAACCAGTGGAAGCGTATTATAAAACAGCGCGACGAGTCCGCCCTCGTATGCATGTTCAATGTGTACAATAGCCGTTTCATTTTCATTAATATATTTCTGATATAAAAAAAGAGATTGAACAATATTTGGATGCCCGCGAAACATCCTAAGATTATAAAACTCATATAACAAATAATTCTGAGCATTTTCAAATGTCATCGTGCTGATTTCATGAATTGAAGGGACTAATTCAATCCCATGTTCAACTTTTTTATTTTCATGGATGACAATGACTTCAAAAACTTTTTTGGAACTCCCTTCAATTTCAATTTTATCTCCAACTTTTTTCCTACTTCCTAAATTGAGAATGAAGTCACCATTTTCAAGAAAAACAAATGGTAAACAATTTTCTCTTGGGATTTTTGGATGAGATTGAAGCGCATATTCTCTACTGGCTGTATTGAGAAGATAATTTCGAAAAGACAGTAAGGCATTGAGTTGCTCTGAAGCGATCGCATTGTGTAAATCCAATGTATTTAGCTCTTGAATGAGTTCATCATCAAGTGCTTCATTTCTCAAAAATGGATGGATTTTCGCCCAACTCAAAAGTTTGACTCTGCACATATGAGTATTCACCTAGAAGATATATTCTCTCTATACCCTCTTCGCCTGATTTTTGACTCGGATATTTATACCATTCGCTGATTTTTACTTTGATTGAACAAACGTGATTTTAAACAATCTAATTGTAGAGCCTTGCATTGTTAATCGTCGGATAAAGGGGCTTCCCTGTAGCTGCTTGAGCCCCTTGATCACGCAACCAAAATGACATCCCATATCCTAAGGTCGCTCTTGAATTTTTGTGTAAAAAGAAATCAAAAGGGATAACAAATGCAATTCCTTTGTCGTGATAAACTCTATGGTTAATCATATCCTGAGCATTGGTGTAGGTGATCCAAAATGCGAATTGTACGCCACTAGGGAAGTAGCGCGTTAGAGTCAGTTTCACTCCACGATCTCGAGCTAGAAACTGCCCTGCGCACAATTTAACCCCTATGTCAAGCGGCTTGACATAGTAATAGTAATCTAAAAAATATTGATAGCCTACAAACGGGACATAAGTGGGTGTTGTATTATTGAGTTTTCTAATTTTGTACTGAAATCCAAGCCCGTCATATTCTCGCTTTAATACAGTTGCTGCCTCAAGACCAACGGCCCAATTCGCATTGACAGGATATAATAAGGCCTCAGATGCTACGCCTGCATAGGCACTTTCAAAATATCCCCCGGCCATTCTAAAAAAAACGCCCTTCCCAAAATTCCACCCCTTTTGAATATACAATTTTTCTAAAGAGACCGTGTTGCCTTTAAAATAGTTAATTGAATCAGACCTTACATTAAGCATCTGAGAGGGATTATATATATCAGTATCCCCCACATCTTGGTGACTTGAAAGAATGTTATAAGAAAGTTGCATCTTATAATAAAGAGAGTCAAATAAATATCCTTGAGGTCCTCCAATCAGCCCAAGTGCATACTTATATTTTCCTGTTGTACTTCCAAAAAAAGATAACAATCTTGGTCGGATTAAAAAAGACCAGAGTGTTTTATTTCGCTTAAACAATAAGGCAGCATCGAACTCACTAGGCTCAAGATGAACCTCTTCAATAGGAGCTAAAATCCTCATTTCGGATTCCGAGATATCGCCCTTTTGATAGGCAATCAAATCTCTAGTTAAATAGGTATATGCTTGGACAATTAAGGAACCTTCTTCGAGCGCAACTGTAATCGAATAGATGTCTTCGGGAACTAGGGCTGCTAAAATATTTTGTATTCTTTCTCTTGCATCGCGATTCATCAAATATCTCAAATTAATCAGACGAATCCACATCACCTTGCGCCCTGAATCATCATATGACAAATAGATCCTTGCCACATTTAACCCTTGTTTCCCAAATGCTAGGGCCATTTCATAAGCAAGTTCTTTGTCCGTACGCAATGGGCCCAATGCCTCATGATTCACCGGAGAACTATAGAAAGGAGGATCCTGTGTTTTGGGTAAAAACCCTTTCGAGTCCCCTAAATTATAAAATACTCCGGCACTTGCTGCCCAATTATTCCCCCTGAGGGATGAAACTTTGAGCTGGAGCGCATCAAATAAATTCCACGCAAAACCAATATTGATTTTTGATTTCTCTTCTCGACCATCAGGATGCTCATCGGGATGGTTTTTATAGTCATTTGCATCGTATTCAGCGAAAAATGTGATGTCTTTTAGCATAAACGTATCGGAAAAGCGCCATGGTGTAAAAGCAATCCCCCCAAAATATCCATGCATTCGGCCCTGTCCCCAACCTAAGGATAATTCCAAATTCCATTTTTTTAACGATTGTGTTCCAACGACATACATGGAATAAAATCGTCTTGAACCATAAAAGTCATCAAATCCAACAGCTAAATCGGGTAGATTAAAATTAAAAGAGCGTGCCGGAGAAAATGCAAACTTAATGTTTGCCATTCGATCGGCATCATCTCCAAATCCCCACTCACCAAAAACAGGCTCTAACACATCTTTAAAGACTCGATAATTCACAGCGAGTTCAATCGCTTGGTATAACTGTAAATTCGCCCCAAAATTATGATAAGGAGGATGATAAGACGCCCCTAAATAAGTGACTCCAACTCGGTTAACCCGCGCCGAAGGCATATTCAGATAGCCTACGATAGAGTTGACATTATAAATAATGGGTAAGATGCGCTCATTATCAGCATCAATATCTTTAGCAATTTTAATGTTGTTAAATAATTCTTCTAAATCTTGCCCTTGTGACAAGAGTTCACTGAAAATTCCAATAAAAAAGCAAATGGATATAGAAATAATTGTTCTCATGCACAAAAGAATATCTCATTTTGCCGATAACAGAAACCGCTCTTGAACCATTCCCGGTATATTATCTCGACTTTGCAACTTTTTGGACCCGCCTACCTTAGTCTTTGCTCTCGGACGCTCGACCTACGGCCGGACTAGGAGATTATTCTAAATATTGGCTCGCATAAATATTAAGCCCTCTGCGAATAATTCCCATATGATCAATTTTTGAAGGGCAAATGAAGGCGGCCAGCGCGAAATCTTCCGGAGCAATTTCTAAAAGGCCCAATTCACAAGCAGCTTCATAATCTTCAGCTAATAACGCTTTGATTAGGGGCATCGTAGGAATGCGCAAAGGCATGACTCGGTCGTAAATTCTTCCGTCAATAAAAGCTCTTTCTTCCCCATGCAATAAATTTGTCATCGTAAAACGTTGGCGAAGAGGCCTCAAGAATCGGCTCAAATAACCTCGGCTTAGGGTCAGTTTTTCTTTTCCTATGCGAATGAAATGGAGTATTTCTCTTTTTTGAGATTTCAATAAAGCAGATATAACATATTCATCAGCCGCTAAAAAGCCCATTTCGTGTTGTAAGGATCGGCCCGTCAGTGGATCTCCCGCAATAAGCTCTATTTGACTGTCAGAGCACAACTTGTCTTTACAAAGACTCAAAATATCTGCCCCTTTCCTGACTCGATATAACTTTCTATTCTTTAAATGAACCCCTTCACCTGCCATGCTAATGAGTTGCTCGCAATGGATACGTCCTTGCATAAGAGCTCCAATATAGACCACATCTGAAACGTGTACTGTCCAGATCTCATCACTTGGAGAATGAATAGGATCAATTTTTTCTATATGAATAGAGGGATTGGCAATGGGATGGGGACCCATAGCGGAATGCAGCGTAACTTCAACATTTTCAATCAATTTAAAGAGCTCTGAATCCGGTGATCCAATAAAATGAATATTCCCTGCGACAATTTTTGACAGAGCGCGCATCCCATAAACAAAATCATTTTCAAATCCAATGACATGCCTATCTGCCTTTGGACGAAAGGGCGCGGATTCAAGCCCTTGCACAAAAATAGTTCGAGGCAATTTTTTAGGATCGGCTAGTACATCACAAGGGCGCTTACGAATAAAAAAGAAGGCTCCCCCTTGTAACATCCTCTGAATGACCGTATCCTTAGACAACTTCTTTAATGGGGGTAATTCCACTTGTTTTTCAGAAGCGTCTCTTTTGACAACAATCGCGTGCAAGCGCCTCTTATCCCCTCGAATAATATTTGAAATAACCCCTGAGGCATGGCTGACAAAAACCCTTTCGGGATTTGACTTGTCACACAACAAGGGTTGTCCTATGTGAACAAAATCATTTTCATGCACCAATAGCTTAAATTTGATATCATGATATTTAGAAACATCATGCCCTATCAGATTTGTATTGAGGTCTTCATCGATTTCGTCTGTTGGTTCGCCCTTCATTGGGATATCAAAACCGGATTTTATCTTAATAAGTGTCATATAAGTTAAAAAAAGTAATTATCATGAATTGAGATGATTATAGTGAGTTGCGGATTTCTTCCTAAAAAAATATGCAACTTGTGTGAAAACCCTATCGAGGACTATACTTTTTTGCGTAGACAATATCATTTATTGTTTTGGTTCAAAAAGATATTCAAAGGCAATAAGGTGGTTTCCTAAAGCTCTGACTTATCTAGATGGCAACCAAATACATTTATTCCTTTTAGGGAATGGACAAATGCACTTCTCACTGAAAGTATACAACAAAGTAGGATGAAAATGGAATATTTTAAACAATTCAAAACGCGTATCACAAATAATGATCTTCCTTCTACTGTCAATCTATGGGAAGAATACTGCCTTTGTGATGAAATCGATCCGGAGGAATTGTGTTATATTCTAGAGGAATTGAAATCCTCCTCTTTAAGCGATTCATTTGGAATTTATGTCGATCAAATTTTTCCACTATGGGAAAATCTTCCCGACTCACTGATTAAACACACCATTTTCAAACTCATTATCGATATCCAAACGACAAATTCTGCAGCCTTAGCCGAAAAAACGATTCTTTATTTACAAAATTATTTTGGTGATTCAGAGGAGTTTGCAAACAAATTGCGCTTAGTTGGTTTGAGAGAAAAGGAAAACTTTCAAGGAGCCGTCAGTCATTTTGAATTATTAAACCACCTCAAAGAGCATCATTTTGTTTTCCACACAGGTGGCTGGGGTGTTGGAGAGATTATGGATGTCTCTTTCATTCGAGAGGAAATCAGCTTAGAGTTTGATTATGTGGCAGGACTAAAAGACATCTCTTTTAAAAACGGTTTTAACACCCTTATTCCTATCTCTAATGACCATTTTCTTGCTCGACGATTCGGAACCCCGGATGAATTAGAAAAACAGGCCAAGGAAGACCCTGTTTTTGTAATTAAACTATTACTCAAGGATTTAGGCCCTAAAACTGCAAGCGAAATTAAAGATGAGCTTTCTGATCTGGTTATTCCGGAAGATGAATGGAACAAATGGTGGCAGAATACACGAACAAAACTTAAAAAAGACACCATGATCGAAAATCCCAAATCGATCAAATCCCCTTTCAAACTGCGCAAAAATGAAATTTCCCATGAGCAGCAATTACAGAAATTACTAGAGAAAAAACCCGATCTGAATGCATTGATTGAAATTCTATACGGGTTTATGAGAGATTTTCCCGCTGCATTAAAAAAGGCTGAGTTCAAATCAGTCCTAATTTTACAACTCAATGACCTCTTAAACCACAAAGAAATCACACCGACTCAAGAATTACAACTTCAATTCTTTCTAAAAGATCTAAGTGAGGATGAGTCTCATGAAAATACGATATCCCAACGCATTCAAGAGGCTTCGGATTTTCTATCTCTCATTTTAGATATTCAAGTGATTGCCTTCAAAAAAAGACTGCTCACTCTAGTCCATCAAATCAGAGATGATTGGGCTCATATTTTCCTTGATTTATTTCTTGCGCCCATTCAAAACCCTCTGCGTGATTACATCATGCAACAATTAATTAAAGCGGGAAAATCAGAAGAATTAAATGGGAAAATCGAGGAAATGCTTCATCATCCTCAACATTCACCCCAAGCCTTTTTATGGTATTTCTCTAAAGTTATGGAAAGCGACTCTATTGCTTATGCCGATACTAAAGGGAAAGAACGCTTTTTTGAAACGTTTTTTGTCTTGATGTACTTACTAGAGCGCAATGGAGATCATCGCGATCTAGTCAAGAAAATGCATTCTTTACTTACAGATGGGCGCTATGCCATTGTAAGGACCATTTTCCAAACGGCCTCAATTGAAACAGTTAAAGAACTTTTACTTCTAGCGACAAAATGCCAAATTCTAGATGACCACGATATTAAGATTTTAAACTCTCTAGCTGAAGTCGTCTATCCGGTGCTTGTACAAAAAACTTCATACCGAGATGATGGCATAGAAAATGTGATCTGGACAACCGAAGAGGGCTATCTAAAGATTAAAGAACGTCTTCATCAAATTGCAACCGTCGAAACGGTTCAAAATGCAAAGGAGATTGAGGTTGCCCGAGGCCACGGCGATCTTAGGGAAAATGCCGAGTTTAAATTTGCTCTTGAGAAAAGAGAACAATTACAAAATGAGCTCAAACTATTATCAGATCAAATGAACAAAATGAGAATCATCACAATAGATGACATTGCAACACATACGGTCGGAGTAGGAACAGCTATTAAACTGGAAAATAATCGTGGTGAGATTTCAACGTTTACTTTTTTAGGCCCCTGGGATACCGATCCTGATAAGAACATCCTTTCTTTTAACTCTAAATTTGCCCAAGCTCTTACAGGCGCAAAAATTGGCGAACAAAGGCAAGTTCAAAATGAAATTTGGACTGTAAAAGAGATTACGAGCTACCTCGACCAACCGGGATCCTAGGCCTCAATTTTGTAACTGACTTAAGTAAGGCCCGCCTGCCTCGGTCTTTGTTCTCGGATGATCCCCTTGAGAATAAATATCTCGAGGCCTTCGAGTCCAAGTTAGAAAGTCGAACTAAGCAAAGTTACAGGATTTATGCTTATCCCATTCATGTGAGCGCGTCAAAACCTTGTATTAAATTACATACTATATTAAATTCGCCTCATTGCAATACTCGTTTCTCGTAGGAGGATCGTACTTGCTAAAAACCATATGCCTATGAGTCATTTGCTAAAGACCTGAGTTGAGGGTTTATTTTGTTTATGATCAAATGAATGAAATCTACAGCTCAGGTTAAAAGATATTTGCATTGCTCTGCATTTCTTGATTTAAGGTCAAAGATGAAACTTATTATTGCAACATCAAATCTACATAAAATTCGCGAGTATAAAGGGATTATCAAACCATTATTCCCGGAATTTGATATTTATTCATTAAGGGATTTTCCTTCATATCATCCTCCCGAAGAAACAGGGGTAACGTTTGAAGAAAATGCTCAAATCAAAGCACTCCACGCAGCACAGGCTTTTAATGAGCTCGTATTAGCCGATGATTCCGGCCTTGTTGTTCCGGCTCTGCATGGAGAACCCGGAATTAGAAGCGCACGCTACGCAAGTGATGATGCAACAGACCAAGATAATCGCAATAAACTGATTGGAAAACTAAAAGATCTGCAAGAAAAAGAGCGTGTAGGATATTTTGAATGCACAATTGCGCTTGCAACATGTGAAAAAATTGTCAAATCTACTCGAGGATTCTGCGAGGGATATCTAATTTGTGAAGAAAGAGGCGGCAATGGTTTTGGATATGATCCTCTCTTTATAAAATACGATTACAATAAAACATTTGCTGAGCTCGATGAGGCAATCAAAAACCGCATCTCTCATCGCAGAAGAGCCTTTGATAAGATGATTCCTGTTTTAGAATCGATGTTATCGACAATAGCAGAAGGATAATGCTATTTGGAATACTGGATTGATGGATATAATCTCCTTTTTAAAGTTAAGTCGCACCTTCGTAATCTTCGCCAACAAAGAAAAGAGCTCATTGATGAGCTCAAATTACATATGATCAAATCTAATTTTAGGGCAAAAATTATCTTTGATTCTTCAGAAGAAAATGCAACTGAATTTCCTAGTGTCTCTTCATCGACTCCTTTGGAAATTATCTTCTCCCCTAAAGGGTTAACCGCTGATGATTATATTTTGGAAATGTTAAAATCAATCAAATCAACCAAAAATACAACGATTGTCACTGACGATGCCCACCTGGCTTTCCATTGCAAACATACACAAGCTAAAACTTTATCTGTTAATGCCTTTTTTGACCTAATTTTTAAAGAAGAGCGGCGCAGACATATGTCTAATTATAAATTTTTAGAAGATGAAAAAATAGAATTGACTGAATCTGAAAAAAATATCCAATTGTTTGTCAAAATCTTTGAAGACCGCCTCAAACACAATTCTGATGAATTTTAATTCAACGATATTCCCTATAAAAAAATCTCTCGCTTTTGATCCTCCATTGATGTATAGAAAATAAATTTAAGATACTACCAAAAATTCAAGAAAATCTTGACAAGTAGTTTTATCTGTAGGAATTTAGTTCTTCTATTAGAGAAAACTACAATAGGGGCATTATGAAACAAAATAGAATTTTATTTTCTGCATTGCTCGGAGCAATGCTTGCTTGTTTTCCAAGTTGTAAATCATCGACGAATCAAAGCGCGAAAAAAAAGATCGTTACTCCTTCTGCAAAACAAATGATTAAGATCAATATCGTTTCCGAACCATACAAGCTTGATCCTAGACAAGCACGTAGTTTGAAAGATATTAATCTTACAAAAATGTTTATGGAAGGTCTGACTAGGCTGAAAAAAAATGATGAGCCAACGATGGCTGCTGCTGAAAGCGTTCAGGTTTCTGAAGATGGGACAATCTATACATTTAAAATTAGAACAAGCAAATGGTCAAATGGCGATCCTGTCACATCATATGATTTTGCATATTCCTGGAAAAGGGTCCTATCACCTGATTTTCCTGCTGAAAAAGCACATGAGTTATTTGTGATTAAAAATGCTGCCGATATTAAAAATGGCGACCTTCCGGTTAGCCTTTTAGGAGTGAGCTGTCCGGATGAAAAAACACTCGTTATTACATTAGAACATCCTGTTCCTTACCTTACAAAATTAGTAGCTCAACCCGTATTTTTCCCCGTTAACCAACAAAACGATAAAAAAAATCAAAATTGGGCATTTTCTTTTGAAACATACGTTGGAAATGGTCCTTTTATGATGGAATCGTGGAATCACCACAATAAAATTACTGCCGTTAAAAACCCGGGCTACTGGGATCATGACAATGTCAAATTAGAAAAGATTGAAATGTTGATGGTTTCTGAAGATACCGGATTAAAGATGTTTGAAAACAATGAGCTTCAATGGGATGGTGCCCCCTTATCAGCAATCCCTGCCGATTCTATTGATGCACTAAAGAAAATGCATTTACTCAATTCAATTCCTGCACTTGGAACGCATTGGATTCAAACAAACACACAAAAAGCCCCTTTAACTTCGACTAAGTTAAGAAAGGCTTTTGCTTTGGCGATCAATCGTCAAGAATTAGTTGATCTGATTATGAAGGGTAATCATCAACCAACAACCGGCATTGTTCCAATGTCAATGGGATTACAAAATGAACCTTATTTTAAAGATGGGGACTTTCAAGCAGCTCTATCTTATTTAGAAGAGGGATTAAAAGAAGTCGATTTAACTAAAGAAGACATCAATTCAATCCGTCTGAGTTATATTGATGAGGAGTATGCCCAAAAAATGGCACAAGCTCTCCAACAACAATGGTTTGAAACGCTCGGTGTTCTAGTGAAACTTGAACCACTTGACGCAAGCGTTTATAAAGAAAAAATTGAAAGCGGTGATTTCGATCTAGCTTGCACCCATTGGACTTCAGATATTGCTGACCCTATTGCTTTTTTAGAAGTCTTTTCACCTAATTCATCTATTCACAACTCGACTAAATGGACTGATCCTTTATATCAGGAATCTCTCCAGTCATCATTTATCTGCAAAGATCAATTGGGAAGAGAAACCCTATTAAGAAATGCAGAAAAAATGATCATAGAAGCAATGCCTGTTATTCCTCTTTTTAACCATTCCTTACTCTATGTAAAAGATAATAGAGTGAAAAGCGTTGAACTTTCGTCAGCAGGTCAAATAGATTTTAAATGGGCTTACGTCGATACTATATAAAAATGTCATTGATTAACTAGGTTTTAAACCTATTTCAATCAATGACTTTGTTCAATCAATGGGGTCATAAAGTGAAGATGTTTTATCGATTTTTAATCATCATCTTGAGCTTTATGGCCCTTTGTCATTCAGACTCTCTTCAATTATATAATGATTCTTTTTTCACATTAGATGCTGTGGTTATCGATGCCAACGGTAATGTGCTCGGTATGACAACAGTCGAAGCAAACAATCAGCTATACTGGTACTATAATACGGAAAATGTCTTTCTATATGCTAATAGGCCCTACGTCCCTTTTACAGTCATTTGGTATTGTCATGAAGGGGCAACCGAATATGGAATTTGGACAAATGCAACATCCGGGTCATTAGTGACGGCTCAAAATTCCGTTGGGAAAAAGACTTGCAAATTGAAAGATCCTAAAAAATTATTAAAAGAAGCAGAAAAACAGCAGTCGATTAATAATTTCACTTATGATTAAAAACACTCAAGTCGAGTTAAAAAGAAAAGACCTTATCTACAGGAACATCATGAGGCTCATTAGGCAATTGATCTATGAGCTGTTCTTTAAAACAAACGCCAATTTTTAACTTCTCATCAAGCATAGCTAATTGCTGATCATAATAACCTAAGCCATACCCCAAACGAAACCCCTTTTTATCAAAGGCAAGGCCGGGAACAAGTATGGTATCAATAAGAGACATATCAGCTTTTTTGCAACGCGCCGGATTAGGCTCTAAAATTTGGAATGCAGAGCGAATTAAATCTTTTTCGATATCCTCAACATGATAAAATTCAAAATGTGCATCGAAGACTCGGGGTAAAACTAATTTCCCCCAAGCGCATAAAGTCAAATTTAAATCCCAAAGATTGAGTTCAGTTAATCTACTTCCATATGAAGCAACATATCGGTTATTCTTTAATTTCTCTTTTAAAAAAGCGCCACACTCAAAAGAACCCTGAAGACGTCTTTCAACTGATAGTTGATCTCTGATGGCATTGAATGTTTTTCTCAATTCAATTTTTTTGGTCCTTATATCTATATTATTTTTCAACAGTTTCACCCTTTCTATAATAAATTCTTCTTAAAAAGACCCCATTCTCATCATACAGTGTTGCAGTACCACTCCCATTCTCAACTGAAGAAATGACTTGTGGTTGTCCCTTTTTATAATATTTTCCATAAACCAGCTTATCATTTTCATATTCTTCCATAAGCATCAGATCACCATTTCGATACCACGCATTAGACAAGCCTTGACGCATGTTATGAGCCATCTCCTTCTGACTTTCTAGAGATCCATCCTCATACCAAGTCTTAACGATTCCGTGAATTTCATCATTATACCAAGAAATTAATAACTTAGGTGACTGGTTGGCATGAGACCAATAAATCCACTCTTGCCCATGTTTTTGTAGATTTTTTACAGAATAAATACTTTCAATATCACCTTGATCATTAAAATTTTTAACAAGTCCATTTTGTGAACCTTTTTGATATTCAATGAGACGGGATAAAACTCCGTTTTCATATATTGGCATGAATCCATTGCCGTTATCAATAGAAGAAATTAAATGGTGTTCCCGATCAAAATACTCACCAATCAATAATTTCCCATTTTCATAATATTCTTCAAATGGGGGCGTTTCAAAAGAACCTGTATGAAATGTTTTCCCATGTTTTAAATCGAGCAAATAATGAGAGGAACCAATGAGGTTTCCTTTGTTATCATAGAGTTTAGCATCTCCTTCCAAGCAATTATTTACATAGGGCAATATCTTAGAAATGACCCCATTGGGATAGAAATATTTCGAGTCCCCTTCTAATATCCCCTTATCATAGATAAACTCTGCTTCAAGTTTTCCCTGCTGGTCAAAAACCCTAGATACCTCATCAAATATCCACGTTGATTGAGCATTTTCATTGAGTTGAGCAATCCCTTCAATCACCTGCGCTTCAATATGTAATTGCCCATTTGGATGCCACTGACAATAGCTTCCATGTGCTCTAGATGAAACAGTTTCAAGCTGTTGCTTGATTTGACCATTAATATGGTAGCTTGTTAAAATCCCGGTTTGCCTACCTAATGCATCGCGCTTGAATGAGCGCATGACCTCTTTATAGGGTTGAGGGGATCTAAAATCTATTTTCTCATATGAAGCGAGACGATCCGGTGCGTTAATTGTCTCAGTCATATCATGTCGATCAACAATTCGAATCACAGCTAAATGCGATTCATTTGTCGTCTGAATTTTATGACTACACGAAATAAAAAAAATTGAGCTTGCTATGAATAAATATAAAACTGCTTTCATCATGCCAAAATTATAAGTAAGTCAAGAGATTGGCTCAATCGAATTTTGCAGTAACCTCGACTTTGCAAATTTTTGGACCCGAAGGACTCGAGATATTTGTTCTCTAGGGAGTTATTAAAACCGGGAATGGGTTTTTTACCCCTTCCCCGGTTTTAATAATCTCCCAGTTCGACCGTCCGAGAGCAAATAGACGAGTTAGGCGGGCCCAAAAATTCGCAAAGTTGAGATAACGGCACAAGTTATACCGGTTCCACCTCATTCTCACCCTCTATCAAGATCTCTCTTGATTAAGGTAAAATCAATCTCATATGCATCTTCGTGAAAACTGTCTTTGCATCTTTTTAATGCAAAATGTTTAAAAAATAAGTCCGGTCGCCCACGGTAAGGGTGAAGATCATCAATGCCCCCCCCCTCAATTGCAACAAGAAGTCGTTTGAGATCTGATGTATTGATTAAAACGGGTTTTTTTAAATGGCCCGATATTTCTGAAAATCCGCCAACCTTAATTTTATTTTCTTCATTTATTTTAAATAAATCGATTCCATTCATAAAACTAGCCATTTTTTCTAAGATAGGCCTATACCCTTTAAATGCAGTAAAACTAGTAACATCCTCTAAAAATTGAAGTTCCGACTCGAAGGGAATATGTTTTTCTATAGCAATTGATAAATAGCGAGAATCTGTCGATTCGAGAAAGTGCTCATACTTTGTTTTGATCTCATTTTCTTTTATTACTTTGCATGCCAATGATTGCAAATACTCTAAGTCCGATGACAACCCTCTGTATGATAAAAATGCCTGGCTAGATTTATAGACTAGGAGAGATGCCAATACGAAAAATAGACCGATCAAATAGACATATAACTCCTTTCTAAAGAAAGTCTCATTCCAATTTATCCATTTAAGCTGTGTAAAATTGAACTTTAATTGCTTCATCATGTTCTTCGATAGAAATGTTTTTTATGTTTTGACATTTGTACTTTAACACTTGGATTAGAATTTCAGCATCTTTCTTTTCATTTAAGCAAATCTCAATCTTAGATTCATAAGGAAGAGAAGGGTTTTTCAATGTCGGAAATGAAATCAAATCAAAATTAAGGGAAAGCATTGATTGAGGATTAAACTCATTGCTATGTTCGGAAATAATTCTTAAAACATTCAAAATTTTTGGCTGATTGCCAAATACATTCATAAAAGGCTTGGTTTGTTCAAACTGATCCGTCAGATCTTCAATAGCATTTTTAAGGGAGATGTAACTATAATTCTCAAAGGCCGGGTTTTTTCTCTGAGTTAACAAAAGAATATGGTTAAATTCTTTGCTCATTGAATCTAATTTTTTTTGCGTTAAAACATGCAATGATAAAAAGCCTATTAAAATAGAACAAGTTGCAAGTGACAGTATCCTAAGTAATTGTTTTCGAATCCTCCTAGTGTGTACAACCGGAGTATACTCCCCTTCTCGAAATTGAATAGTCATCTTATCTTTTGCTAAAACATCCAAAGCTTGACCAATTTCCCGCGCATAAAAAGCATCTCTGACATCACGAGACTGATCGAATAAAGCAATATTAGGTCGATCAGTCAAAGCACCTACTTGAAGAGCATAGCCGGTCCGAAAAAGAGATAATGCTTGTTTATTTTTATTCTCTGATTGAATTGAATCAATATATCGGTCGAAATATTGTAGGAATTGGAGCATGTTTTTTTGATTAAATTCTTTAATTTGCTCCTTTACAATGAGTTGACTCATTTGTGAGGCACCGATTGGAATGTAAAATCGCTTTACAGAACTATCGTTCTTGTAATAGTAAAGAACAGATTGGTCATGACTTACATGAAGGATTAAATGACAATCACTGTACCCCTTCCACTTTAAAAATCTCTTGAGGGATTGGAAATCCGATCCAACCCATTCCGGCTCTAATTGCACTTTAGATAGAGTTTGGATCACATCTTTCAAAAAATCTTTATGAATAGCGGACACAAAAACATCCGTTGCTCCATTTTTAAAAGGAGACAATCTAATATTAAAAACCCCATTTTCTCTATTAAACGGCAGCTTATCAAGTTGAAAAGAAAGAACGGATCTAATTTTCCTGTGTGATTTCAAAGGAAAGGAAAGATGGTTGCAGTATAGCTTATCAGAATAAATAGATGTTGCCGTGGTTAGATTTTTCTCTTGTCTGATCATTTTGCCAATGCGACTAGATTGCTGCTCTAGCGCATCTAAATGCATAGACTCAGCCACTTCTATAACAAAATCCTTATTCTTTTTCTGAATAACCACATAACGAAAGAATTTCCCTTCGACTGAGTATGATAAAACTTTCATTGAATAGAGCTCCTCTATTTATCGAGGTGGTTTTTTAATTCATCTGAGTATAAAAAAGATAGCGCAAGCTTGTAAACAACATCCACTCTTTTTTTGATTATAATTCAAGTTTGATGTAAAATTGTCTCATTTATCTCGACTTTGCAACTTTTTGTGGGGCTGCCTGCTCCGAAAAGAACTATCTCAAGGCCTTGGGACCCACAAAAAGTTGCAAAGTCGATGTTTTTTTGACACCCTTTTTTTAAGACACCCTATGGACCTTATATTAGTTAGATTAATTCAAATCATTTTCAGCAGCTATACACTACTCCTGATTATTCGAGTTGTGGCATCTTGGTTCCCCAATATTTTTCGATATCGAATCATGCAATTCGTTGCCTTTTATACTGACCCTTATCTCAACGTTTTCAGAAAAATTATCCCTCCGATTGGCGGTGTTTTAGATATCAGCCCAATCATTGCTTTTTTTGCTCTTCAAATTATGGAACGCATCTTAATTTATATTGTCACCCTTATCGGATAAATATGTTTTATAGACCATTAAAGTTAGGCAATCTAACTCTTCCCAATAATGTGATGTACTCCCCATTAGCCGGTTGTTCAGATCTTTGTTTCCGCTCAATTTCTAAATTATTTTCTCCCGGTTTAATGTTTTGTGAAATGGTCAAAATGGATGCCTTAGTTCGCCACGACCAAAACTCATATCGATTGCTGGAATATGAACATGATATGCATCCCATCGGGGCCCAGCTAGTTGGAAGTAAAATTGAATATGCAGCGATCGCAGCAAAAATCGTTGAAGATCTTGGTTTTGATGTTCTTGATCTCAATTGCGGTTGCCCGGTCGATAAAGTAACAAAAGATAATAGTGGTTCCGGTTTACTCAAATTTCCCGATTTAATTGGCGAAATTTTGCATCAACTGGTTTCATCCGTCTCTATCCCTGTCACACTTAAGATAAGGGCAGGATGGGACGATAATAGCATCGTAGCGCCTTTAATTACTCGCATTGCAGAGCAAGCTGGCGCAGCAGCAATTTTTATTCATGGAAGAACTCGAAAGCAAGGGTATAAAGGGCCCGCAGATTGGAATGTCATTAAAGAATGTAAGTCTGTTGCCGACCGTATTCCGGTGATTGGGAATGGGGATATCTTCTCACCAGAAGCAGCTAAACAAATTTTTGAGCAAACGGGATGTGATGGCGTGCTTATTTCAAGAGGGACCTTAGGTCATCCATGGATTGCTGAGGATATTATTCGTTATCTAGAAAATAAACCTCCCATTCTTAGAACGGGATCTTTTATTAGAGAAATTGTGATGCTTCACATCACAAAAATCATTGAAACACAGCCTCCTAAAAAAGCAATCACAGATATTAGACGCATTGGTTGCTGGTATTTAAAAGACGCAAAAAATGCAAAAATGTTGAGAAACCAATTAAATCATATTCAAGATCTCTCGGAAGTTGAGGGTATTTTAGATGCGTTTGACTGGGATTCACTTGAACAAAAACTTGAAGGAGAACCTTTAATTCTCGCTTAGCCCTCATTTCTCACAATATCGGTGGATCAAGCGCTGTAATAAACCCAAAATTCAGGCTATTATGTTGATATTAAAAATCACCGGAGACATTCAAGGAGTTGGCTTTCGTGCTACGGCACGACGAATTGCCAAACAATTAAACCTTAAAGGTTATGCAAAAAATATGCCTGACGGCTCGGTTGAAATTCTCGTTCAAGGATCTCTCCAGGAAGCAGAGCAAATATTAGATGGTTTAAGGAATTTTAGTTTCAATATTGATTCGGCTACCATCACTGAGTCTTCATCTGATAAAAGCTGTTCTGATTTCTTAATCCTCTAAAAATCAAGCTGTAGATAGATTTCCAAACCGTGAAAGCTGATATCTTCAGAAAGATTGAAATAACGCCTTGCATTTTCTTGTAAAATATCGATGAACTGGTTCTGACTAAACCAATATTCTACATGATAGGCCGCACCTATGCTAAAATAGTTGCGATGCCGGTTCCAATATGTAGACCATTCTGCCCCTAAATTCATTTCAAAATTAGGTGCAAATTGATGAAATGACTCATTGATTTTGATCCGTTGCGCACTAAGATTACTTTGAGATTCATCATATTGGATCCTGAATAGTCCGTATTGCAGGGCTCCACTTACATCCCCCATTAAATAGACATTTCTTCCCAAGTATAATTTACCACTGGCGCCTATTGCAGGACCAATCCCCCAAAAATCACTCGAGTCGCGAACATGTAGCACGTTATTACTCAAATTTGTACCACCAAAATATTGAGTCCATTGCTCAAGATCTATCCAAGTGTTTTTTAATCCACCATATGGAATTAACATCACACTTGGGCTCACAAAATAGCTTTTTGAAACTTTTGCTAAAATTGTATCCTGCTCAACTGAACAATAAGACTTAGCCCAATTTACCCCCTGCCCAAGAATAGTTACACCTTTAAGAGGCATTACAGAGCCTAGTATCCCACTTTGCACCTTTTGAGAGGCATTTGACTCTATCCAAGTATATGATACGTCGAGAGTGACATCCTTTTTAGGAAACCAATACCCTATTCCACAACGAATACCTCCATTCCAACCAAATTTAATTTGCTGTGAATCAGCTCTGATGGGTAACTGATTTGCATTTCCGGTCGAGGTATAGGCATATGTCGTTCCATTGACTTTAGCATGAACGATAAGTGGGTCAATATAGATAAAAATATTCTTACTTTCTACTAACTGAGGATATCCACTAGGAAGATGAGCCCCCTCTGTCCCTAGCTGATTTTTTTGAACCAACTCATTGACCTTAGCTTCTAGTTCTGCGACTTGGTCACGCAAATCATTAAAAGCGGAATAGGTTGCTTCTAGAGATTGCATACAACCCATCAACAAAAGAGCTATTATGAAACCAAAAGTAACTGAATAAGCATTTTTTAATGGCATAATCATCTAATTATATTCTAATTATTTTTAAATATTTAATTATAAATTAAAATAACAGAGATTATTGAACAAAAATATTTTTCTATACTGTATATAAGAAAACCCCTCTTCCCAATTGAGAAAAGGGGTCAAAAGAAACTGAAGTAAAAACCTTCATTTTAAAGGTCTTAGATTTAAATCGAGGGGTAAGCTGCAATCTTTTCCCCTAAGGGATAAGTTCCAAGCAACCCAACCATCGATAACCAATAGTCCTTATACGTTAAATAATCTCCCCAATTCGGGGAGATTATTTAATCAATTAAAAGTCGAACCGAATCCAACCTACAATTCCCATCATGTTCATATCGCCATTCATATTTGTTGAAGCATAAACAGCGAAATCAGTTGGGGTTCTTCGAATCATTTGGTTCACAGACCAATAATAATTATACTGATAAGCTAAGCTGATATTAATATATTGATTATGATCGTTAAAATATCTTCCCCATGAAAGCCCTAAAAGAGCATCTAATTCATTCACCCCTTGATGTAAATTTGACGTAGCATAGTCAAAATAACCGTTTTCAGCATTTGACTGATTATCTGTCACCTCAAACCGGCCATATAAATAAGAAAGGGTTAGATTAGAAAAGAGACTAAAATCTTTTACAATCCACCATCGTGTATTAAACCCAGCTAATGGGCCCATTCCCCAAAATTTGGAAGAAGCACTCACCTTCCAATCATTTGTGCCGAGTTGTTCTCCCCCAAGATAATAAATTTTTTGAGTTAAATCAAGCCAGTGGGAACGAAGTCCGGTCAAAAATTGAAGAGAAAAATAGCGATTGGTAAAGAGCGATGATCCAGCTGTTAAATCCAAAGAATTATGTGAAATTTTAAAATTTGAACTAGCACTTGAGCAGTTATCAAAGGGTTCAAAATCTGCCAAACTAGGATATGAACGAATTGGGCTTATAACCCCATTCAAACCGGCACTTGTTTTTGTCGTAGAGGAATCTGTAAAATAGGTATAATCCAATGCAATATCCCAATTGTAATTTGGAATAATGTATCCGGCTCCGATAACAAGTCCCCAATTCCACCCAAAATCTTGTGTGATTACATCATGTCTTAAAGTATTATTACTTGAAGATAAACTTGTTAATTGCAAATTGTCTTTGCTTGCAAAGGCATTGCCTTGAACATTGGGATGCAAATAGAGAAATCCCGCTTCGGCATGCCACCCATTTGATAAATTTTCCGGATAGGCTGTCGCATTATTTGCCCCCCTATTTCCCATTTCAGTAATCGTTGATGTCATTGCCATTTTCTTTTCGAGTTCTGAAACTCGATCATCTAAAGTCATTGAAAAGCCACACAATGGCAATAGTGTCGCTATAAGACCTGTTTTGAAATTCATTGATTTTTCTCCCTAGATAAATCACTAATTTTTTTAAGAATAAAAAAAAACGATGAAAAAATACAACGTTAAATAAGTATTTTTGCGAGTTTCACACTTTTAATACCACTTTTGACAGCTCCCCATGGCTAAGGCCAGGGGATTCCTAATTCACAGAGAACAGCTTTGCAACAAATTATTGTTGCCGAGTCTTCCACTCTCTCCAAAGGCTAACCCCGCCAGCCCGACGGTTAAAATATTCTTAGCTGCATTGATATCTCTATCGAGCGTTT